>DASPMH010000430.1:0-6821 GCA_035627175.1 Terriglobales bacterium
CGGCAGATCTCGGTGTAGCTGCCGTCGGTAGACGGCGGCAGATCTCGGTGTAGCTGCCGTCGGTAGACGGCGGCAGGTCTCGGTGTAGCTGCCGTCGGTAGAAGGCGGCAGGTCTCGGTGTAGCTGCCGTCGGTAGAAGGCGGCAGGTCTCGGTGTAGCTGCCGTCGGTAGACGGCGGCAGGTCTCGGTGTAGCTGCCGTCGGTAGACGGCGGCAGGTGTTCGTGTAGAGGGAGGGCAAGTTCCGCTGCTGGCGTCGCCTGCGGCCCAACGCCGGCGACTGCCCCTCCCTCGCCCTCCCCCGTTCGCAGAAGTGCTTACGGGGGAGGGAGCCGGATGGTGTCTCCCAGGACCTGAGGCGCGAAGGTAATGCGCGTGCATGACAGCTCGCAGAAATCCCCCGCACCTGCGCGCTGCCCCCTTTGGCCAACTTTGGCAAAGGGGGCGAGCACTCCTCTCCGGCCGGCTTGTCGGCGGTGGCAGCGGCTGGTATCGCTCCGCCGCTGATGAGTCTTGTCTTGCTCAAAGTCGTCTGCGGGTTGGCGGTGTTTGCCGGAGCGCTCGCGGGCGGTTTGCTGCCGCTGCGGCGCGGACTGCGCGATGCGCCGGGGAATCTGCTCGGGCGCGGCAACGCCTTTGCGGCGGGGATGTTTCTCGGCATCGGGCTGGTGCACATGTTGCCGGAGGCCGACGAGATGTGGCGGCCGTTCGTCGCCGACTATCCGGTCGCCGCATTGCTCGCGGCGATCGCCTTTCTGCTGGTGTTGTTTTTCGAACACGTCGCCCTGCCGCCGCATCGCCACGGCCCGGCCGAGGGAATCGATCACGGCTCGACCGAGCTGACCTATGAGCTCGCCGCCCATGCCGGTCGCCAGGAGTTCTACGCCTACACGTTGCTGATCGCGCTGTCGGTGCACTCGGTGATCTCCGGCATCGCCCTCGGCGCGCAGACCGAAGCGGCCGGTGCTTTCGTGATTCTGTTGGCGCTGGTGGCCCACAAGGCGAGCGAGGGGCTCGGCTTGGGCGTCAGCCTGGTTCGCAACGGCGTACCTTCCGGGCGTGCCGGCGTGCTGCTGGCGTGCTTCGCAGCAACTACGCCGATCGGCATCTGGCTCGGCTCCGTCGCCAGCGAACGCCTCAGCAGCGAGGGCGCGCAGCAGTTCAATGCGACCTTCGTCGCCCTGGCGGCGGGAACCTTCATCTACATTGCCTCGCTCGACATCATCGGCGAGGAGTTCACCCACGGCGGCGATCGCGGTGCCAAATGGTGTCTGGCCCTGGCCGGACTGGCTATTGCGGCCGTGCTGGCTCTATGGCTGTGAGCTCGATGGATGCACTGCGGGTACTGACCACCAATTGCTGGAACGTGTCGCCGCCGTTTGAGCCGCGCAGCGAGTTGTTGCGCGCCGAGATCGAGCGGCTGCAGCCGGACGTGATCGGGCTGCAGGAAATCATCGTCCGCGCCGACGGGCTCGACATGGCGCAGATGATCCTCGATGGGCTCGGTTACGAGTGGGTCTACGGCTCGGCGCAGATGTGGGGTGAAGACGGCAAGCCGCAGCCGGGAGCCGGTGCAGCGACCGGCTTCGGCAATGCCGTCGCCTCGCGCTATCCGATCGTGCGCTCGTGTGTCGAGCAGCTTCCCGACGCCGGCAGTGGCGAGTACCGCAGTGCGACGATGACCATCATCGACGCGCCGTGCGGACCGCTGCTGTTTGCGACCACCCACCTCAATTGGAAGTTTCACCATGGCTTCGTCCGCGAGCAGCAGGTGCTCGCGCTGGCGGAGCTGATCGAGCGCTGGCGCAGCGAGGTCTATCTGCCGCCGATCCTGGTCGGCGATCTCAACGCCGATCCCGACTCCGCCGAGGTGCGTTTCCTCTGCGGCATGCAGTCGCTCAACGGACGCAGCTGCTTCTTCGAAGATGCCTGGCGGGTCGGCGGAGGGAGCGGCCCGGGATTTACTTGGGACAACAAGAATCCCTTCGCTGCGATGGTGTCCGAGCCCAACCGGCGCCTCGACTACATCCTGGTCGGCCTACCTTACGAGAACGGCCGCGGCCGGATCGAGGACTGCCGCCTGGCCATGGCCGACGCCCACAACGGCATCTACCCAACCGACCACTTCGGCCTGTTCGCAGAGCTCCGGGTCTAAGTTCCCTCCGCCCTCCTTGGCTAATCTAAGGACGGGTGAGCTCCGGGCGGCTTTTTCGCCGAGCCCTGGCGGGTGACCTAATCCCCCTGCGCCTGCGGCGCTGTTCCCTTTGGGGGGGCGCACACTCGCGGAAAGGGGTGCACACTCGCGGAGAGGGGGGTGCAGGCTGGTTATGGTTGGGCGCGGAGGCGGGCTAGCTGCTCTGGGACTTTGCGGCAGTCGCCGATCGCCTTACCGGCTATGATGGCACAGGCGAGCTCGCGGCGGGTGACGACTACCTTGGCCACGCCGCCGGGCGGGGCCGGGGCGCTGGTGCTACCTTCGGAGCGAATTTCGCCGATCCCTGGCACCAGCAGCACGGCGCTGTCGAGCACGATCGCGCCCGCTGGTGTATGCACCCGGCGCTTGGTGCGCACCGCCACCGCGTCGTCGTAGTTGCCGAGCTCCGATTCGACTTTGCGGGCTTGGCGAACCCGAATGCTCTGGGTCACGGCTACGCCCTCGATCGAATCGCCGTCCTGCAGGCGCCGAATCGACGCGGTTGCGGAGAGCTGCTGCTCGCCGACCACCAGCGGCGCCACCAATTGGGGCAGGGGTGGCGAGTAGGTCAGGCGGATTCCCTGGCTCAGATCTTCCTCATCGATCAGCGCCAGCAGCCGCTCGTCGTAGCTCATTCGCAGTCGGGCCGAGGGCGCGCCGTCCTCGGCGATGTCAATCTCGAACTGACCGCTCGCCGGCAAGGCACTGACGTGCTCGACGTGGATGCCCTCGGCCTGGCGATTGCCGTCGACCAGCCGCTGCCAAACATAGACGTAATGATCGCGGTCGTGCAGTGGCTGGATCTGGCGCAAATCAGCGGCGAGCACATCGCCTGCCTTGGCGCGGCGCAAGCTAGCGCAACCGGTCGCTGAGAGGACGGCGCAGGCGAGCAGCAGGGTGGCGGTGAGGGCTCTCATCAAATTCGACGCGACGCGGCCCTTAGCCGATCCGCGGCGTCCGAGAAAGGGGCACCAATCTTTAGAGCCGGATCACTTCCGCGCCGGCGGCCGGTTCGAGGGCGAAGCGACACTGCGGCAGCTGCTCCTCAGGAATCGATCTGGGCGCGTAGAAGTGGCGGTCGAGACTGTCGATCAGTTGGGCGAGATCCTGTTCGGCGACGAGGTTGACGGTGCAGCCGCCGAAGCCGGCGCCGGTCAGTCGCGCCCCGAGCGCACCGTGATGGCGGGCGATGGTGACCAGCTCTTCGAGCTCGGCACAGCTGATCTCATAGTCGTCGCGGCAGCTGCGATGCGAGTCGTTCATCAAGGCGCCGAACGTTGCGACGTCGCCCGCACGCAAGGCTACCTCCGCCTGCTCGACCCGGTCCGCTTCACCGAGCACGTGGCGCACCCGCCGTACCGGCGCATAGGGACCGCAGACGCCGGCGGCGTCCGCCAGCTGAGTCAGCCGCTGCAGCAGATCGCGGTCGCCTGGCGCAAAGGCCGCTGCGATCTCCTCGATGCTTGCCGGCCGATCTTCGAGGCGGCTCGCCAGCACCGCCGCGTAGCCGGCGAGCGGATGGAGAGTGAGGGGAGAGAAACTTCCGTTCGGGCTGAGGAGCGGCCGCAGGCCGCGTCTCGAAGCCCAGGTTGCCTTCGCTTCGAGACGCCCTTCGGGCTCCTCAGCGCGAACGGTGTGTCCGTTCCTGGGTAGATCGCCGAGCCGTTGCAGCTTGGTTGCCTGCGGCAAGGACAGCTCGAGCAGGAGACAACCGAGCTGACATTCGAGAACACGGCGGTTGTAAGCATCGCGAGCGCCGCCCGACTTCTCGGCGTGCACCAGGCTATGGCAGACGAGCCAGGAGTACTCGGCCGGCAGCGGCACCGGGCGGAAGCGCACCGGAAAGAAGTCGATGCGCAGCGCATGTCCGGCACGGCCGAGCAGACTGATGGTTTGGTCCATCCCGCCGCTCATCGTGCCGACATAACGCTCGGCCTGGGGCAGCAGCTCCGCGAGTGTCGTGTGAGGGATCTCGACCTGATTGGCGGCGAGCAAGGCGAGCGAGCTCGCTACCACCAACGCCGAGGAAGAGGACAAGCCGGCGCCGGCGGGAACGTTGCCGTCGACGAGAAGGTCGGCGCCGGAACGCAAGCGGGCATGCTGCACCATTCCTTGTGCCGCCGCTTTGACGTAGTTGCCCCAATCGCCGCTATCGAAAGGAGGAATGGTGTCGCTCAACTCGAAAGTGCGGGGGCCGAAAGCGGCGACATTGGCGAGCCGAACAGTCGCATCCGAGCGCGGTGTGACGGCAATGCGAACGTCGCGATCGACGGCCATCGGCATCACCGGCAGTCCGTTGTAGTCGGTGTGCTCGCCGATCAAATTCACTCGACCGGGCGCCCGCACCAGGTACGCCGGGGCAGCGCCGAAGGCCTGGCGTGCCGCGGCGAGCAGCGCGGTGCTGCGCGGCTCGTTGCGCCAGGTGCTCACGCCGCGCCTCGCCCGCTGAGGTCGCCGGCGGAGTAGCTCGCCTCGGCCGCTTGCAGATCCTCTGGGGTGCCGAGGTCGGACCAGTAGCCGGTGATCGGGTAGCCGCGGACGTCGCGACCGTCGGCGATCATCGCCTGGATCGCCTGCGGCAACTCGAATTCGCCGCGAGGTGAAGGAGCGAGGCGCTCGGCATACTCGAGCACGACCGGGCTGCAGACGAAGACCCCGGCGTTGTTCCAGTTGGTCGATGAGGTTCCTTGCGGCGGCTTTTCGATCAGCGCGGTGACGCGGCGCTCGGCATCGAAATAGACGGCGCCACCGCGCCAGGGATCGTCGACGGCGTTGACCGAGAGCAGCAGGTCGCAGGGACGCGCCTCGAACTGCGCCGCCAAGGCGCCGTACAGAGATCGATCGACGAGGATGTCGCCCCATGACAGCAGAAACGGGCCGTCGATGTGCTCGCGGGCGAGCAGCAAGGCCTTGGCGGTGCCATCGGTGGTGATCTGGCGCGCGTAGTCGACGCGCAAGCCTAGCGCCCCGCCGTCGCCGAAATAGCGCTCGATCTGCTCGCCAAGGTAGCCGGTGACGATCACCGCCCGATCGATGGCCGCTTCGCGCAGGCCGAGCAGGATGTGCTCGAGAATCGGACGGCCCTGGAGCGGCAACAGCGGCTTCGGAGTGTTGCGGGTCAGCTCCCCCATGCGTGTGCCGCGGCCGGCGGCGAGCAGTACAGCGAGCATACCCAAGGCGATAAACCAGCCAGGCGGGGGAGTCGACCTACCCGCGTTCCTCCGTTTGACTCGCGGGCGGCGCTCGCTTGTAACCATGCCATGGCGCGCATTCTGGTTGCCGGCGCGGGAGCGTTGGGCTCGGTGTTCGGCGGTTTTCTGCAGCGTGACGGCCATGCCGTGACCTTGCTCGGGCGGCGCGAGCACCTGCAAGCGATCTCCCGTTCCGGCCTGCACCTCGAGGGGCTGTGGGGCGACCATTGCGTGCGTGGCTTCGAGCTCTGCAGCGATCCGCCCAGGGGCCGCTGCTTCGATGCGATCCTGGTGACGGTCAAGTCGTACGACACGGCAGCGGTCGGGCGGCAGGTCGCGCCGCTACTGGCCGCGGACGGAGTGATGATCTCGCTGCAGAACGGGCTCGGCAACGTGGAGACCTTGCTCGCGGCCGTGGGCGAGGATCGGGTGCTCGGCGGGCGGGTCATCTTCGGCGCGGTGCTGCCGGAGCCGGGCAGGGCGCGGGTCACCGTTTTCGCCGAGCCGACCTTGCTCGGAGCCTGGCCGATTTGGGAGGAAGCAATCGGCGCGACTCGGTGGCCGCGCCAAGCTGCGGCGCAGGCCGAGCAGTGGGCCGGGGTGATTGCCCGCGCCGGCGTACCGTGTCAGGCGAGCGCAGACGTCAGGGCGGCCCTGTGGGCCAAGGTGTTCTACAACGCCGCGCTCAATCCCCTCGGGGCGTTGCTCCGCGTGCATTACGGCGCGCTCGGCGAGCAGGCGGACACGCGGGCGATCATGGATGGCATCATCGACGAAGCCTTTGCGATCGCCCAGCGCGAAGGCGTGCCGCTGCGCTGGCAGAGCGCTGCCGCCTATCGTGAGCTGTTCTACGGACAGTTGGTGCCCTCGACCTACCGCCACCGCTCCTCGATGCTGCAGGATCTCGAGCGCGGCCGACGCACCGAAATCGAGGCGATCAATGGGGCCCTGTGGAGGTATGCCGCGGCGCACGCTATGAACGCGCCCTTCAACGAGCTGATCACCCGCTTGATCAGGGCCCGAGAAGCAGTGCAGTAGGGGAGGATTCGACTGGCCATGAGAATCTCGCTGTCATCGTCGACGCTGGCGGACATCGCTCAGCATGCCCGCGACGCGTACCCGGACGAATGTTGCGGCATGGTCGTCGTTCGCGGCGGACGCGAGGAGGCGGTGCGGATCAGCAACGTGCAGGACCTGATGCACCAGAAGGATCCGCAGCAGTTTCCGCGCACGGCGCGTATCGCCTACACCATGGGCCCCGACTCGGCGCCGCTGCTCTTGGCGGCGGAGCGCGGCGAGCTCGAGTTGCGCGCCTTCTACCATTCGCATCCGGAGCACGACGCGTACTTTTCGGAAGAGGATCGCCGCCAGGCGATGGGGGTATGGGACGAGCCGGCTTATCCCGGGGCTGGGCAGATCGTCGTATCGGTGTACGGCG
>DASPMH010000431.1:0-2476 GCA_035627175.1 Terriglobales bacterium
CCGCCGTTGCCTGGTGATCGCCGACGGCTTCTACGAATGGCGGCGCGACGGCAAAGCCAAGACACCGCATCTGATCCGCTTGCGTTCCAACGAGCCCTTCGCCCTGGCGGGGATCTGGACATTCGACCGCTCTTCCCCGGACAAGATCCCGACCTGCGCGATCTTGACCTGCGGTCCGAACGAGCTGATGGCCCGCATTCACGACCGTATGCCGGTGATTCTATCGCCGCAGGCACAACAGCGATGGCTGGATCGCATCACCCACCCCGGCGAGTTGTGCGATCTATTGATGCCCTATCCGGCTGTGGAGATGGACGCCTATGCGGTGAGCCCGGCGGTCAACTCGGCCGCGCGTGATTTACCGACCTGCATCGCTCCGGCCGAAGGGTGATTCCAATTGCGCCTCGGGATTCTCAACCGGCTTCAGGTAAATTACGAAACAGCTCGGTGACCTCGAGCGCACACCCGATTTCGGCTAGCACGGCCGATTCGCCGCCGCCGGCAACGCGTGACGACCACGTCCCGTCATCGTCATGCTGCCATATTTCGAGCGATGTGGTCCGCTGCGATACGAGCACGATCGCACGCAACGACGGGATGAGCCGGTAATGCTCGCACTTCTCGCCGCGCTCGTATTCCTCGGTCGAATCGCTCAGCACTTCCACGACGACTCGGGGATTTAGCACCGTCGACGCGTCCTGCGGATCCGTTTCTAACTTGCCGCAGACGACGGTCACGTCGGGATACGTCGTCAATCCTGTAGCCGCGACGCGAACGCGCAGATCCGAGGTGAACACCTCGCATCCTTTCGAGCTGAGTTGCGCGCTCAAGCTGCGGATGACGCGGGCCGCCAATGCCGCGTGCGAGGGGCTGCCGCCAGCCATGGCGTAGATCGCGCCGTCGAAAAACTCATGGCGGACGTTGCTGTATTCCTCCAGCCGGACGTACTCGAGAAAGGTGAACCGCCGTCGCGCCAATTGGCTCATGGATGACCGTGATTATGCGCCGGCCGCCGCGCCCGCGCCAGCAGCTCGATGGCGCTCGACGCCGGAAGGAGAGCACAGCGCGGTCAGCGCTCGCGCAGCTCCCCCGAGCGTGTCAACACCAGGAACGGCGCCGCGCCTTCATCGAACCCGGGCGGCAGCACCAGCGCCTGGATGTCCGCCGCGTCCCACGCTGCGAGGATCGCCGCATCGATGCCTTCCTCTAGATGCGGATCGAAGACGAAGCCTTCGCTGAAGTTGTGGTGCTCCGGTCGATACGTCTGCGAGAAGTATCCCGTCAGCTCGACCGCCTCTGCGCCGATGCCGCTGATCGTCGTCCCGGCCCATCGGTTGAGTGGCGCCGTGTAGCCGGCGACCGCTCCCGTCGGAACCGGCGGCCAATAGAAGCCGATGTCGACGCTGAGACCTTCCTGTGCCGCCGAGCGCTCTTGCAGCAGGTGCTTGGCGGTGAGCGGCTCGCCGTCCGGGCACACCACCAGCCGCACCTGTTCTTCGCTGCGCGTTCGCACCACGCCGTCGAAATCGCGATACGGAACCGCGCTGCTGTACTCGGCATCGAGCAACAAGCCGAGGTCGCTCGGAAAGACGATCGGCAAGTTGTTCGGTCCGATCGCGGTGGGCACCTCGGTCGACAGCTTCATCGTGCGGCGCGCTGCGCCTTCGCCCACCTGCCAAGAATGACGGAAACCCAGCACACCGGGCGTATCGGGCTGATACGTCGCGTGTGTGGCCTGAGGCCACGACGCCGGAGCGCCGGTGAGCTGGCGAACCTCGCTGCCGAGCACATACGTATGACTCGCGTCGCTGTAGAGCGACGAATCTCCGACCGGGCCGCTGGCGAAGGTCGTCTGCCAACGCGTCTTGAGGCGGTAGTTGGCAAGGATGTCGGCGTACTCTCCCTGAAAGGTGCAGAGCCCAATCGACGGCTCGTCGATCAGGACCGGCTGGGTCTCGCCGGCAGTGACGCCGGGAATGCGGCGAACTTGTTTGATCTCGAGCCCCTCGCCGACCACTTTCTTCCACTCGAATTCGATGTCGAAAGAGGTCTCACCATGGAATTGTCCGAAGTCCTCGGCGACCTCGACCAACAGGCTGCTTAGAAAGGTGTACTCGTTCGGCATCTCCAACACCGACGAGCCGAGCGGCAGGCGGTCGCTCGATTGTCGCTGCGTGACGAACGTACTGCCGGCCGAGAAAATGTAGGCCTCGACCACCTCCGGTAGCCCTGCGTCCTCGGGATTGGTCACCGAGAAAGCGCCCGGCTGCGAGACGATCGTTGCGAAGGCGTTGGACGGACCGTTGACGCGCAGGGTCGCTACACCGTTGGCCAGCTCGCTCGCATCGACGAAGGTATGGTTGACCAACACCGCCATGCCGACTTGCGACTCATCGACGCGATGCCGTAGCCGCTCGAGGAAGGCGTTGTCGTTGTAGAAGCTTTCGAACACTTTGCGTAGCGCGCGAAACACGCC
>DASPMH010000432.1:0-2028 GCA_035627175.1 Terriglobales bacterium
ACGCGGTAATCTTTTGGGGCCCCGGCCGTTGGTCCAACGATTTCGATGCCCTGACACACACCATTGGCATTGGGAGCAGCCCACGGTCTACAAAATGCCATACCCATAGGACCGATAACGTTAACCGAGTTCCAGCCCACATAAGAGAATATGGATTGCCGTATTCACCCAACGGATCATGACTAAGACACGTGCCCAACTCAGGATCATAAAACCTCGCTTGGGCGCGCAACTGCGGATTCACCGGCTTCGCAGACAGTACGTCTCGCGGCAGATGACAGCTGCGAGAACCCCGAAATTGGTGCACCACGGCCGAACTGTTCATTCGGTGGGGGGCGGGATGCACGGACATCACGAGTACCCTTACGACCCAGCACGAGAGATGCCTGCGGTTGAATCTAAGCGGAAGCGGTCTCGTGAAGTAGCTTCGTCGAGGAAGTTCGTGCGGCCGCATCGCGTCGAGCCTCGGCGTCGTTCTTCCCGCCGATGAAGACGTAAGCCGGCACAGCCGGAACCATAGAGGTGGCAAGACGCGGAGATGTGGAGAGGGGAGACACGGAGACTGGATCACCTGCTTCGCTCTCCGCGGCGTTGAGCTTGCTCACGAACGAGTGCGGGCGGTGGCTTTCGTCCGCGGCCAAAACCGTCCACCCGTCCAGTTTCCAAGGAAGCGTTCATCTCGAAATCACAATCACCGAAACCACCCTGGCGGGACTCGAAGTCCGGGCGCGTTTGGCCCTTGTAGATTCGAGCCTTGCGTCCTTCCTTGGAAATTGTGCGGGTGGTGGCTTTCGTCCGCGGACACAACCGTCCACCCGTCCAGTTTCCAAGGGAAGCGTTCGGTCTTGAAATCACAATCGCCGAAACCACCCTGGCGGGACTCGCGAGGCGCCCGAAACATTGCTGCTTTCCGTCTGCAGCTCTGCGCTTCGAGATCGGGACGTCGCTGCGCGAAATCCTCGCAGGTCACCCCTTCCGTATCGTTGTTCACTGAGTTATTCACATTACAATGCTTGCGACATTACTATCAAGCGCCGTTCATGGCGTCGATGCGCTGATGGTGCACGTCGAGGTCGACATCGGCGCCGGCCTGCCTCAGATGAACGTCGTCGGCCTGCCCGATGGCGCGATCAAAGAGAGCCGCGACCGGGTGCGCTCGGCGCTCAAGAACTCCGGCTACGAGTGTCCGCCGCGGCGGATCACCGTCAATCTCGCTCCGGCCGACGTCAAGAAGGAAGGGTCGGCGTACGATCTGCCGATCGCGCTCGGCATCCTCGCCGCCACCGGCCAGCTGCCGAGTCAGTCGATTCTCGACTACTCGATTCTCGGCGAGCTCTCACTCGACGGCAGGGTCAAGCCGATTCGCGGGGCGCTGCCAATCGCCGCCGCCGTGCGCAAGACCGGCCTGCGCGGCCTGATGATCCCCGCCAGCAACGCCGCCGAGGCGGCGGTCGCTGACGGCATCGACATCATCCCGATCGAAAGCCTATCCGAAGCCTGCGACTTCCTCCGCGGCGCCCGTGTCATCGCGCCGCTCGCGATCGCCATCGACGCCCTCTTCGCCGAGCATTGCCGCTACGACGTCGACTTCCATGAGGTGCGCGGTCAGGACCACGTCAAGCGCGCGCTCGAAGTCGCCGCCGGCGGTGGTCACAACGTGATCATGGTCGGCCCGCCGGGGTCCGGCAAGACGATGCTGGCCAAGCGGCTGCCGACGATCCTGCCGGCGCTGTCGCTCGAGGAGGCGATCGAGACGACCCGGGTGCACAGTGTCACCGGTATCTTGCAAGGCAAGGCGCTGATCGCTACCCGACCGTTCCGCGCCCCGCACCACACTATCAGCGATGCTGGGCTGATCGGCGGCGGCAGCATCCCCAAACCCGGCGAAGTCAGTCTCGCCCATCACGGCGTGCTGTTCCTCGACGAGCTCCCCGAGTTCCGCAAGAACGTGCTCGAGGTGCTGCGCCAGCCGCTCGAGGAGCTGCGCATCACCATCTCGCGCGCGGTCGGATCGATCACCTACCCCGC
>DASPMH010000433.1:0-5858 GCA_035627175.1 Terriglobales bacterium
TGAACTGCACCACCGCGCCGCCGAAGACGATGTCGGCGAAGCCGGTGGCGAGATCGAGCACCACACCGCGTCCACCCATCAGTGCGAACAAGGCGCGTCCCCAGAGCACGATGGCGATGGCGAAAGCGACGCCGGCGGCGATGGCGAGCAGCAGCGCGTGCTCGGCGAGCCAGCCGGCACGGTGGCGGTCACCGGCCCCGAGGGCACGGGCGATAGCCGAAGAGGCGCCGGCACCGATGCCACCGCCCATCGCGGTGATCGCCAGCAGCACCAGCGGAAAGACCAGCGCCACCGCGGCGATCGCGTCGGCGCCGAGGCGGCTGACGTAGTAGGTGTAGAGCACGTTGGAAGACGCCGCGATCAGCATCACCAAGGTCGTCGGTGCGGCCAGCCGCAGCACAGCCCGCAGCGGAGAGAGCGCCAGCAGCGAAGCTGCGCCGGAATGCGATTCGGGCATCCCCCCTTTTCACAGAGAGCCGCCAGCGAAGCCAACGCCCCAGGCGTGCGCCCTACATCATCGCAAAGTAGTTGTCGCAGGCGAGGTCGAAGGACTCCGGCGTGGCGACGGCGCTGGCGCCGCGGTAGGAGGCGTGGTTGCGGATCTGCATCAGCAAGTCGCGCGGTTGACAGCAACGGAAGGGCCGGTGCACCGCCTTGTAGTGGCGCTCGATCAGGTAGTCGACGGCGCCCGGCTCGATGTCGACGCGCAGCTTGGGCGCCATGATCTCGAAGAGCTGGCGGAATTCCGCCTCGCTCGGATCGACGACATTGATCTTGTAGGGGATCCGGCGGAGGAAGGCCTCGTCGACGAGATCCTTCGGCTCGAGGTTGGTCGAGAAGATGATCAGCTGATCGAACGGCACGCGGATCTTCTTACCGTTCGCCAAGGCGAGGAAGTCGTAACGCTTCTCGAGCGGCACGATCCAGCGGTTGAGCAGCTCGATCGGGCTCATGCGCTGGCGGCCGAAGTCGTCGATCACCAGCGTGCCGGTGTTGCTCTTCAGCTGCATCGACGCCTCGGTGATCTTGGTCTCGTGGTTGGGACAGAGATCGAGTGAGCTCATGGTCAGCTCGCCGCCGACGACGATCGTCGGCCGCCGCACCAGCACCCAGCGCGGATCGGGAATCGAGCCGGGCGTCACTTCGTGCTCGACGATGTCGTGAATCTCCGGGTCGAACAGGGTGATCAGCTCGCCCCCGGTGAAGATGCTGTAGGGGATCCAGACGTTGTCGCCGAAACAGTCGGTGATCCGCTCGGCGATGCTGGTCTTGCCGTTGCCGGGGTAGCCGTAGAGGAATAGGCCGCGGCCCGAGTTGATCGCCGGTCCGAGTCGCTCGAACATCTTGCGGTCGATCAGCAGATCGCCGAAGGCACGTTCGAGGTCTTCCTGGCGCGGCTGCACCGTGCCGATGCCCTGGGCCTCGACCGATTCGATGTAGCTCTCGAGCGTCACCGGCGCCGGTCCGACGTAGGCGCATTCATCCATGTAGCGGCGGGCGCGCATGCGGCCGGCCTCGGTCAGCGCGTATTCGAAGTCGCCCATGGCGGCGCTGTCCTTGTAATGGGCGAGCTGGCGCATCTTGAGCGAAGCGAGCATGTCGATCACCGGTTTGCCCGGCAGCGAGGTCTGGCGGGCAACCTCGCGGCTGGTGAGCGAGCCGTGCGCCAGCAAAGTCTTGAAGACGAGCGACTCGAATACCGCATCGCTCAAGCCGGTATCTTTGATGGTGGTCGGTGCTTTCGGACGAAAGGTGTGACCGCGTCCGCCGCCGAGACTGCCGGCAGCGGAGGCGGCCTGCGGCGCAGCGCCGCCGAGGAGTGGTTGTACAGTTGATTCTTGAAGCATCGGTGATCCCCTCGCCTGTTTGCGGTTGTAACTGCGACCCCCCTGGCGGAGACAACCTGCCACAGCGCAATGCAGCTGGCGTGCCACGCGACGCAGACGACCGGAAGGCATCCTGCAGCCTCGGTCCGAGGCCGCCAGCGTCGCCATCTCGTCGCGCCGTCAGCTTGTAGCGCGCGCTCTCCGAGCGCGCTTGGCCAACCGCGCTCGCTGAACCAACCGCGCCCCGGCCCCGTCGGCTGGGAGAGCCGACGCTACAGCCCCAAAGAGGTGATCGCCCCCCATTCACTGCTTGGCGGTCGCTTCCTCCCAGGCGCGTCGCAGGACGAAGTCGCGGTCGAGATCGATCAGCAGCGGGACGTAGATCTCCTCGTAGCCGGCATCCTCGGTCAGCTCGGTCGTTCGCTGAGTTTCACTGAGGGTCAAGCCTTCCGCTGCCGCCCTCTCGGCGATCTGCCACAGCTGGCGCAGGAAGCGCTGGAAGCGCATGATCCCCTCGCGGTCTGTCACCATGCCATGGCCTGGAATCACCCGATCGAACTCGAGCTCGAGCACCCGATCGAGGGTGTCGGCCCACTCGCGCACCGAGCCGCCGGCCTCGAGGTCGATGTTGGGATAGTGGCCGTTGAAGAACAGATCGCCGAGGTGGACGACGCGATCCTCGACGAACTGCACCACCAGGTCGCCGTCGGTGTGGCCGCGGCCGAAATAGTACGACCGGATCGTCTTGCCGCCGATTTCGAGAGTGTGCTGCTGATCGAAGATCTCATTGGGCAAGAACGCGGCAGCGTCGCCGTCCCAGTAGTCCGCGTCGCGCTGGAGCAGGTGCTCGCGGGTGCGCATCGTCGACACCACCTTGGTGCCGGCTTTGAAGCCCGGATTCCCGTGGGTGTGATCGCCGTGGTAGTGGGTGTTGATCACCGCCTGCACCTCGCCGCCGGCAAGCGCGATCGCCTGCTCGCGGATGCGGCGCCCCTGGAGCGCGAAGGTCATGCTGTCGACGATCACCGGGCCGAGAGCGGTGTTGACCATACCGACGTTGCCGCCGAGTCCGTAGAGTACATGGACGTCGCCGGCGACCCGTTGATTCTCGATCTCGCCGGCGAGCGAGTAGATGTAGTAGGCGCCAGCGGCGCCGGCCAACAGGACCAACAGCACCAGTATCGCGATCAGCTTGCGAACCATCCGTATCCCTCCGGCGCGGTCCTACTCGGTCGCGTCGCCCTGGTCCAGCGCTGCACCAGGCTGTCGCGTCAGTAAAGGAATTACGCTTCGACAAGTTTTCTTCCGCGATCTAAGGAGGGCGGACATGCTCGCCGACGATCTCAGCGCAGCGGAAGAGCCGCTGTTCCCGAGCCGCCTGTCCTTCATCGTGCAATTCGCACGCGAGGGAGAGGAGTCCGCCGAGCCTAATCGCGGCTATATCGAGCACGTCACCACCGGCCGCAGCGCCCGCTTCGGTAGCACCGAAGAGCTGCTGTCGTTCATCCAAAGCACCCTCGCCGCCAAGGCTTGATCCCAATCCCCTGGTTTCCGCAGGCGCCTCCCGTTGTGGCGCGCTCTCCGATCGCGCTTGGCTACCGCGCCGCCGCCCCGTCGGCTCGGAGAGTCGACGCTACAGCCCTTCGGTATTCCAGAAATCCCCCTGCGGCGCTGCGGCCTTTGGGAATGGGAGCGCACGCCTGCACCGCAATCTTGAACCTCCGGCGCTGAGCCTATAACTGTTGCGGGAGACGGAGGTGGTTTAGGTATGCGGCGCTTGCAGTGGTTGGTCGGGCTGAGTTTGCTGGTGGGCTTATCGTTCTCTTCTTGCGAGTGCCGCAAGGAGGCGCCGCCGCGTCCGGCGGATTCCGAGAGCAATGCCGGCTTCAAGCTCACCATGGCGGTGCCGGCGGTCACACCGCAGCGCACCCTCGCCGTGGCGACGCCAACCAGCGGCCCGGAGCCGTCGCCGACGTTCCTCTCCGAGCTACCCAAGGACTTCCCTTCCGAAGTGCCGGTCTACGAGGGCGCCAACCTGATGCAGGCGCAGCCGATGGCCAACGACGCGCAGAATGTCCTCTTCAGTGTCAAAGACAACGTCGCCAATGTCCGTGCCTTCTACCACAAGAAGATGACCGATCAGGGTTTCGAGATGACCCAGGAGTTCGATCGCGGCAACCATGCCTTCGCGACCTTCAAGAAGGGCGATCTGCTGGTCAACGTCACCGTCGCCGAGGATGCGCGCAATCCCGGCCAGCAGGTGATCGCTGTGATGTACGAGCGCGAGAAGCCGCTGCCGTTCGAGGAGTTCTGAGCTCCGCCTGCCCTCGCGATCCTCTGCCATGTCTCAACCTCGCACCGACGAAGAGCGCGTGCTCAAGATGTGCGAGCGGATGCGCCTGCTGATCGCCATCGACGACGAGATTCCGGCGAAGACCAAGCTCGAGACGCAACCCGTGCTCAAGCTGCTCGAGGCGGCGGTCGCCGAGGAAGATCGCGCCCAGGCGTCGCAGCATTACTCGCTGCTCTACCGCGAGCTGAACCGATACCCCGACCTCGAGGCCTTGCTCGCGGCGATGCGGGTGTTCTTGCCGCATCTCTGAGCCGGGCCGGGATGCCCATCGTTACAGCCAGAGCGGTGCACCGCTCCTTCGGGCCGCGGCGTGTGCTCGATGACGTCTCGGTGTCGATCCATCGCGGCGAGCGGGTCGGTATGGTCGGGCTCAACGGCGCCGGCAAGAGTACCCTCGGACGCATCCTCGCCGGTGTCGACGTCCCTGACAGCGGCACTGTCGCGCCGCGTCGCGGTGCGCGCATCGCCCACCTGGCGCAGCGCCCGGTGCTGGCCGAGGGCGCTACCGCTCTTTCGATCGCGCTCTCCGGGCTCCAGGATTGGTCGCGGGCGCGGCGGCGCTACGAATCCTTAAACACCGAGATCAGCGCCGGCGACCTGCCGCAGCACGAGCTCGATGGACGCATCGCGGCGCAGGCCGCCGCCGCCGAAGAGCTGGAGCGCCATGGCGGCTGGGATCTGGTGCACCGCGCCGAGGCGATCCTCGGCCATCTTGGCATCGCCGATCCCGATGCCGCCGCGATCCATCTCAGCGGCGGCGAACAGCGCCGCGTCGACTTGGCGCGGGTGTTGATCGCGCAGCCCGATCTGGCTGTGCTCGACGAGCCGACCAATCATCTCGATCTCGAGTCGATCGATTGGCTCGAGCGCTTCCTGCTCGACGAATTTGCAGGCGCGCTGCTGCTGATCACCCACGACCGCTATCTGCTCGATCGCGTCGCCACCCGTACCCTCGAGCTGAGCGACGGTCATCTCTACAGCTACGACGGTCGCTACGAGGATTATCTGCAGGCGAAGGCGGAGCGGCAGGCGCACGAAGAGCGTGCCGAGAGCAACCGCCGCAACATGCTGCGAACCGAGCTCGAGTGGCTGCGCCGTCAGCCCAAGGCGCGCACCACCAAGTCTCAGTCTCGCATCGCTCGCATCGAAGCCGCCGCCGCGATCGCCGCACCGCGTCCGACCGCGACGGTCGAGCTGAGCGCGGCGGCAGCGCGCAGCGGCAAGACGGTGCTCGAGCTGCACGATGTCAGTGTCCGCGGCGGCGGCCGAACCCTGGTCGAGCACCTGACCTTGTATCTCGGCCAGGGCGAACGCATCGGTATCGTCGGTCCCAACGGTTGCGGCAAGTCGACGCTGCTGCGCTGTCTGACCGGCGAGGAGGAGCCCAGCGCCGGCAAGATCGTGCGCGGCGCCAATACCCGCATCGCCTATCTCGAACAGGGCAGCCGCCGGCTCGACGACGACGCGACGGTGTTCGAGAACGTCATCGGCGACCGCACCGTGGTGCGTGCCGGCGAGTTGGAGCTATCGCCGCGGATGTATCTCGAGCGCTTTCTCTTCGATTACAGCGCGCAGACGGCGCGGGTCGGCACGCTCTCGGGCGGTGAGCGGGCGCGGGTGCGCTTGGCCAAGCTGCTCGCTGAGCCGAGCAATCTGCTGATCCTCGACGAGCCGACCAA
>DASPMH010000434.1:0-2887 GCA_035627175.1 Terriglobales bacterium
CTGGTTCTTCTCCGATCTCCGCGAGCACCGCGTGCTCCGCGAGAACCTCCTGCCGGCGCTGCCAATCGTCACGTCGCTGCCAAGGAGGCAGCGTCGTGGTGCTGCTTGACTTAGCCGCGGCGCGCGCCGCAGGTGGCGGGCGATGGATGCGATCTTTGGACGTGACGGCGAGGCCTTCGTTCCCGGGGAATTGGCGCGCGGGCCGTGGACGCCGCAGGCGCAGCATGGCGGTGCGCCTGCGGCGTTGCTGGCGCGGGCCGTGGAGAGCTGCGAAGGCGGCGAGGCGATGTTCGTCGCCCGACTGACGATTGAGCTGCTCCGTCCGGTGCCGATCGCTCCGCTGACCGTCGCGGTGGGGTTCGAGCGCCCCGGACGCAAAGTCCAGTTGGTGCGCGCTTCCCTGCGCAGCGGAGACGCCGAGGTGGCGCGGGCAACCGGGCTGCGCATCCGCCGCGCCGACGTCGCCGCACCACCGGAGCTGGCGCACATCGCCCCACCGCCGCCGCCATCGAGCGGCGTCGGCGGCAACCCGCCGTGGGCAGCGCCCGGCGGCTACATCGCCTTTCATAGTCACGGCGTCGAGCACCGTTTCGTCGCCGGCAGCTTCCGCGAGGCCGGCCCGGCGACCGATTGGATTCGCCTGCGTGTGCCGCTCGTCGAGGGCGAGGCGGCCTCGCCGCTCTGTCGCGTCGCCGCGGCTGCCGATTTCGGCAATGGCGTCAGCTGGGTGCTGCACCGCGACGACGGCTACAGCTTCATCAATCCTGACTTGACGATCTATCTGTTCCGCGCCCCGGTGGGCGAGTGGATCTGCCTCGATGCGCGCACCCACGTCGGCCCGAGCGGCACCGGCCTGGCCGAAAGCACGCTGTTCGACGAGCAGGGCTGCATCGGCCGATCGCTCCAGTCGCTGCTGATCGAGAAGTGAGCGGCGGCCTTGGCCGCCGCGCTCTGCCGAGCGCAGCTACACCGATGACCTGGCCGCGAGGGCACTCTCAGACCTTGGGCTCGCAGTAACACGGCGTCGTCAGCTCCACTTCGCTGTTCGCCCAGATCTGCTCGAAGCGAGCCCGGACCTCGGCGGCCTCGGCTCTCTTGCCTTGCCGTTCGAGGCTGCGGCTGAGGCCGTAGAGACCCCAGCCGTTCTCCGGCAGACGGGCCAGGTCTTCGCGAAAGATCGTCTCGGCCTCGGCAGCTCGGCCAGACTTCAACAGCAGCGCCCCGAGGGCGTGGCGCGACGGCTGGATCCAGCTCGGCGGTTCGTCGTAGCGCAGCGCGTCCTCGTGGACGATCGCCTGGCGCAGCGCCTCGAAGGCGGCCTGGGGCTTGCCCTCGCGGTAGAGGATCTCGCCTTCGAGCACGTCCTCTGCGACCGCGAGCAGATCCACGGTCTTGTTGTTGCCGAAGAACCCGTCGCTCGCTTTGGTCTTCGTCGCGGAGAGCTCTCCCTGCTCGGCGCGTGCCCGGGCGGTGTCGCCCGTCGCGGCATAGGCTACCCCCCGGGCGTAGTGACGCATCGCTCGGGCAAAAGGAAAGCGCTCGGGATAATCGGGCGCCGCCAGTACCTCTTGCCACAGCCCGAAGCGCATCCGCACCTCGAGTGGCATCACCAGGTAGCCGTCGGCAATCGGCGCATAGTCGATCGTCCATTGCTCGGGCATCGCCGCGACCAGATCGTCGATGGCGCGTAGCGCTTCGGCGCGCTGGCCGTTCATCATCGCGGCATAGGCGAACATGTGGCTGTCGTGCGCCATGTAGAGGCCGTAAAAACCCTGCTTCGGCGATATCGCCCGGTAGATGCGATTGGCCTCGATCGCCTTGGCGTTGGCCACCATCGCCTCCTGCCAGCGGCCGCGACGGACGTCGATGTGCGAGGGCATATGGACCAGATGGCCGAGGCCCGGCTGAAGGTCGCGCAGGCGATCGGCCGCTTGGTCGGCCTTGGCAGGATCGGGTGAGGCCTCGATGGCGTGGATGTAGAGATGCAACGCCAGCGGATGTTGCGGAGCGCGCTTCATCACCGACTCGAGGGTGGCGACGATCTCCTCGGTGCCGGCTTGCGCTTGGCCTTGCGGCGTCCACAGATCCCACGGTCGCAGATCCATCATCGACTCGGCGAAAAGAGCGCCGACGTCGGCGTCGTCAGGGTAGCGCTGCCAGGTGCGGCGCATCGCCTCGGCGTAGGCGCGATCGAGGGCAAGGCGATCTTCGGGCGGGGGGTCGGCGTAGCGCGCCGCGAGCGCTTCGATCAGGTCGCGCTCGACGTCGCTCGCGTCACCGGCGCGCGCTCGAGCTGCTTGCAACGCCAGCCACGCATCTTTGGCGCGTTCCGGCGGGAGAACGGGGTTGTTGATGTGCGGGCCGCTGGCGATCGCGATCCCCCACCACGCCATGGCGCAATCGGGATCGAGCTCGGTCGCCTTGCGGAAAGAGCGAATCGCCTCGTCGTGGTTGAAGGCGTAGAGAAAGCTGAGGCCCTGATCGAAGTACTGCTGCGCCGGGGGCGAATCGGTGGTGACTGTGCGGCTGCGCTCGCCGAGTCCGGAGAACAGCGGCACCTCACCGGCTGGCGGGAAAGGCGGCAGCGGGGCACGCGCGGCGCAACCTGCCAAGAGAAAGACCAGCGCGATCGCAATACCTAGACGCATCATGACTCCCTCCGTCCGGACAGCAATGCCCGCACTGCGTCTTCGACTGCAAGCGCCCACACGCCCCCTTTCCCAAAGGGCTGAGGCTTTCGCCGGCGAAAGCCTCAGCGCCGCAGGCGCGGGGGACTTCTGCGAGTGCGGAGCGAGATACGCGGCGGACCCCTGCGAGCGAGATACGCAGCGGACCCCCTGCGAGCGAGATACGCGGCGGACTCCTGCGAGCGAGATACGCGGCGGAC
>DASPMH010000435.1:0-2164 GCA_035627175.1 Terriglobales bacterium
GGTGGCTACCGGAGGGCTATGGCTCCTCGGTAAAGCGTTGGCTGGCTCAACGACAACGACGTCCACCGCGTCTCCGAAACGGGACCATTTGTCAGCGCAGAGAAGTCTGCCTTGTGGTACTTCTTCGAGTGGACGAGATGAGCCTCGGGACAGTGCGTCCGGTTCACAGAAAGTGGTAGTTTACACGGCTCGTGGACGACAAGATTGCGTACGAGGAGTTGCTATACTCCGCCTGACCACGTAGCGGTCTTGGTTCTGGCGTGCTGCGCCCGGACATAACGTAGGCAACCCGTCGCCGCAATGCGGGATCGTTCGCTCTGTTACATATGATCCACGATCGATGACGAGTGGCCCGTCAACAGTCCACAATGTGCTCGTGCAGCTCTTCTCGTCTGGTCCCTTGTGCGAATGTGACCTCACCACATGCACTTGCGCATCGCGCCACTGTACGAGCGAACGGCTCGGCGGCGCACGACAGACACGAACGCCCAGCGGCTCTCAAACGCGCGTGATTCCGCCGATATCGACGATACCACCTAAGAATTTCAGGATGCTTTCTGCGGGAGAAAGGAGGACAATTCCAAACGGGGCGACGTTGTTGTCCCGGTCTGAGTCACTCAGGATATTGTACAAATGCCCTAGCACACCTGCGCCAGTCCAGACTGGGCTTCCACCAAAGCCCGTCATCGGGCCAGAGGCAAAAATTGGAGAATGGACAGCCACCCGGCGGCAGCCGTATCTTCGATCCAGGTAATCCGGATCGACAACTTCGCAGTTGAATGGGATCGCGGCTCCGAATGCCAGCGTTGGAAATCCCACGCCGCGGCAAAGAGTACCTGTCTGCGCGCTTCCGGCAAATCGGAGCGGAGATAAGCCGCTGGGCGAAATACTAAGCTTTAGAGCTGCAGATCCGCGGGACTCATCCACTGAGACAACACTCGCGGAGACGGTTTCGCAACCCAAAAAAGACACCTGAACTTCGTCGCGCTCGTTTGCACAGACGTAGTCCGGGCAGACAACAAGATCGCTGGATACCAAATATCCCGTTGCGGCGTGAATTGCAGATCTAACCGAGCACACCGAGCGTTTAGCGTCGATATTCTGAAGTGCCCGGCGGCTCCGTGCCGATGTGACCTCCTCACGAATCTCGTGCAGCGCGACCTCGGCGTTACGCGTCCAAAGATCCCCTTGGAGTTGTGGCGGCAGATCAGCATCGGTGAGTTCAGGATCCTGAAGGAGCGATATGACCCGTTTGCCGGCACCCCAAAATGCTTCGAGTTCCGCGCGGCACCACGAAGAGCCAACTGACCGGCGAGTCGCGATGAAGAGGCATAGATCACACTCCTGAATAGCTCTTCTAAGCTGCTCACGGAGGAGTTCGCCGGCTCGCATACGTTTTGAGTCCCAGTACTCGATGCCCGCCAACTTTAAGATGAGGTGTACCTGTGAAAGGGGAGCCTCGTCGTCTTGGTCGTGACTAATGAAAAGCATACGAGCGCCTGCGGGTCGGCACGTTCCGGCTCGATCTGTGTCGATCTTTAGTGTAAATCGAGACCACTACTTGCGACGCCCCTAGAGAGACGCTTTTACTGCCGTTCTGCCTCAGTCGTTTCTCGGAAATGTGCGCGAACCCTGTCTCCGCTATGTGGCGTGCCGCCCCGACTACTCCGGGCTCAGCCCTTCCCATCAGCGATGTTGTATTGTCCAGTTGGTCGGCTACTCGTCACCAAAACGGCCGCATGGTGCGCTGTGCCACATTTCAGGCGTCATTGATTCGGCTTGCCCGTAAATCCGTTCGCAAATGCGTCCTGAACCGAGTGCCATACCTAACCCAATGCAGAGCAGTGACTTGATGGGTCGCACAGCGGGGCCAGCCGAGAAGAGTGGTCGCGGACCTTCTCCTGGTACACTCACTTCGTGACTATCGGCGAGCGAGAACCTCTGCTCACCCTCTCTGTCGCGGGCCGGCTCTTCGCTTTCCGCACTGGCGTGATCCGGGAGGTCGTCTTTTTGCCTGCCACGGCCAGCCTCCCTGCCCAGCCCTCTATCCTTCACGGGTTCCTGAATCTACGGGGCGAACTGATCGCGGTCGTGTCCCTTCGAGCGCTGTTCCAGCAACCCGTCGTCGAGCCCTGGCTCTACGCACCAGTCATTGTCCTTCGCG
>DASPMH010000436.1:0-9752 GCA_035627175.1 Terriglobales bacterium
AAGGGTGTTCGTCCCCTTTGCGGAAAGGGGGTGCACTCCTGCGGCGCGGTCAGAACGCCTGGCGGGTGCCGAAGAGAATTTGGATCTCGCCTAGGTCGTCGCGGCGGTCGACCCGGGTCGCCACCTCCAAGTACATCGTCGCCGGGTACATGCCCATGAATTCGTAGACCACGCCGACGCCGACCCCGACCCCGACGGCGAAGCGGCGGGGGTCGTAGATGTCACCGGAGGAGCTGTCGACCTCGCCGGCATCGCTGAACAGCCGCACCTGGCCGCGGCGCAGGATGAGGAAGTCCATCAGGTTGTGGTCGAACTCGGGATAGATCGCCTGGCGCAGCTCGGCGCGAACGATGAAGATGTTGCGGCCGAGTTTGTCCTCGGCGCCGATACCGCGGATCGAGCGTGAGCCGCCGAGGCTGTAGCGCGATTGATTGGGAACGGTGCTGTTGCCGATCGCGGTGCTGAAGCCGTTGAAGACCTCGCCGGCGAGCAGGGTGCGGTAGCTCCACAGCGGCTGGGTGACACCGATGCTGCCGCCCCAGTCGGCAAAGTCGAAGTCGCTGCCGAGGGCGGCGTGCCAGATGTCGGCGAAGAGCCGGATGTGGGTCGAACGTGTCGGATTATCGTAGGCGAAGATGTCGTTGTAATCGTAGCGGAGCCCGGCGCCGTTGACGTGTCCGTCGGTGCTTAGCCCCGGCCGGCTGTCGTCGTCGAAATCGCGATCGAGCCACTGAAAACCATAGAAGCCGTAGAGATTGTGACGGTAGCTGTTCTCGTCGTTCTGCGTGCCCCAGTGGTAGCGCGGCCCGAAGGTCAGGCCGACGCTGCGATTGGTGTAGAACCCGGTCAAGGCGAGATCCTTGCGATAGTCGTAGCGACTGCGCGCGACCAGCGTGCCGGCGAGGCTGAACTCGGTCGAGCTGACCTCGATCTCGGCGGTGTCGAGCAGGATTTGGCGGATCGGCGGCGAGGCGTTGTCGACGCGCGTCGCTTCGATCAAGCGGCGGTCGGGATCGATCACGGCGCGATCGACAGGCTCGGCGGTATGCGCTTCGACCATGCCGCGATCGCCTGCACCTTGCCATCGCGCTCGCGGCGGCGCGTCGGAGCCATCGTCGAAGGCGACTTCGACCGGCTCTTCGACCAGGCGATTGGACTGGCGTTCGATGCCGACCTGATGACGGAAACCATCGCCCGCCGGTTGGTTCAAGCTGCGCTGGGCGATGCGGTAGTTGAGCTGTGGCAATGGCGCGACCCATTGTTCGAAGAACTCCGCCAGCGATAGGTCGCGCTCGGCAGCGCAGCGGCGGAACGGCAAGGGCGAGCGGTTGCAGGTATCGATCAGGGCGGTGAAGCTCACCTCACCGAGGCGCTGGCGCAGCTTCTCGAAGAGAACTTCTCCCGAAGGCAGCGACTGCTGAAAGGTCAGGATCTGCTCGCGCAGCGGGTCGTTGAGGGTCATCTTGGCGAAGTACGCTTCGACGAACGGAATCTTGGGAGCGGTTTCGAAGCGGTCGACGACGGCGAATACGTTGAACAGCTCGATCCAGTCCTGAACCGTCCGCTCGGGTTTGGGCGCCGCGTCCTCATCGCGGCGGGCAAGCTCGTGGGCGATACCCTCGGCGACCCACACCGCATCGCCATCCGGCTCGCGCCAGTCGCGATCCGTGCGCAATCGTTCGCGGTAGACCGCCTCGGCGAGCTCCATCTGATGGAAGCCGCGCAGCAGCCAATGCACCCGCAGAGCGCGATCGGAGAGGACGACCATGCCTTCGCCCGGGGCGGTGAGGTGCATGCGCAGCGGTGCCTCGACGAGGATCAGCGGGTCGTCCGAGCTGGCCGCGGTGCGCGTAGCGAGCAGGCGCTCGATCGCATCCCGGCGGATCTCGGCGTGGCTCGGTCCGAGAGCGATGCGCGTATACCACCAGCCGTGATCGCGGTAGAGCAACACGGCGCGGCCGCCGGCAGCGGAAATCTCCTCCCGCTCGAAGTCTGGTGAGGCGATCAAGGAGAGATAGCGGGCGCTGGGTATTTCGGCGCGAAAGGTCGACACCGGGCCGCCAGACAAGTGGCCGTTGAGGGCGAGGTGGCGGGGTCGGTCGGCGCGCAGCTCGACTTCGAAGAGAGCCAGGGGCGGAGCGTGCTCGAGCTGCCAGCGACCGTCGGCGGAGAGCGCCGGAAGGTACGGGTGCCAACCGCCGACGGCGGTGATCTGCTCGTCGAAGTGGCCGAAGCTGCCGAAGCGATTCGGCATCTGGGTGGTGAAGGAGGTATCGAGCTCGATCTCGCCGCCCGGGGCGAGCGCCTGAGCTAGATCGATCAAGACAATCGAACCCTGTGGCACATTCAGCGCCGTCGCTGGCCGCACGGCGAGGCGGCTGCCGGCGGCGACGACACTCTCGAGCTTGCTCCAGCCGGCATCGTAGTCCTGGTACGGGTAGACGAACGGACGATTGAAGTCGTTGACCCCAGTGTCGTGTTCTTCGTCGGCGAAGCGGTTGGCGAAAAGGACGAGCGGTATGTGGGCCAGGGGCTGCGAGCTGTGGTTGCGAAAGACGATGCGGGCCCGGCCGGTCAGTTGGGCGGCGGCGGTGTCGAGAGATGCGGAGATGCGGTAGCGAGTCAGATCCTCGGGTGCGGCGGCGGCGAGCGCCGGGATGAGCAGCGAGAGGAGGGGAAGCAGGGCTCGCAAGGGCATGTATGCGGCTTAACTGCGGCCTGGCGGGGGCGCAACACGGGAATCTTTCTCATGCCGGATGGAACGTGCTAGCCGGGCGCGCTATGCGCTGGGGCCATTAGTACCAGCTCCGAGGGAGGTCCGATGTTCGATCATAGAGTGTGGATTCGTTGCGTCGCGGCGTTGTGCGCTGCGCTGATAGTGGCCGGCTGCGATGACAGCGATGGCGGCGAGCCGTTCGGAACCCCGACCTTGACGCCGAGCCGCACGACCAGGCCCAGCAACACTCCGCAAGCTACTGCAACGCGTTCGAATACCCGCACGCCAACGTCGACGCCGACCGCGACGATGCCGCCGACGGCAACTCAAACCACGGCACCGACAGCCTTGCCGACCCAGACGCCGACGGTGGCAAGCACGGCGACACCCTCCGCTACCGCGACCGAAACCGAGCTGACCGAGCCGACGGCAACGGCAACCGTCGCCGCCACCGTCACCCCGACTTTCCTCGCCGGCAGCTGCTTCGATCCCGAGGTGCAGGGGGCCGAGCCGCTCTGTCAGCTCGACGTCAATCCGCGCCCTTGCGAGTGGCTGATCAGCGAGCACTGCCTGCTGCCCTACCCGTCCTCGTTCTTCCTGCGGGAGGACCCGAGCACGCCGACCGGATTCCGCGTCAACTATGCGCTCGAGTCGATGCCGGCCAACTCGCGCGGCACCCACATCGATCCTGCCGAGTACAACACTCTCGACGGCTTCAGCCCGGGGACGATGATTCTGTCGCTGTTCCCGCAAGGAGTCGACCTGGTCGCCTCGGACGTGCCGCCGATCACCGACATTGCCCGCTCGCTCGAGGCGGACAGCCCGACGGTGCTGATCGACGCCGACAGCGGCGAGCGCATCGTCCACTTCACCGAGCTCGACGTCGAAGCCGGCAGTGACGCCGTCCGCACCCTGATCATCCGCCCGGAGATCCGCTTGCAGGAATCGCATCGCTACATCGTCGCTATCCGCGGCCTGAAAGATGAGAGCGGTGCCGCCATCCCACCGCCGGCGGCCTTCCGCATCCTGCGCGATGCGCAAACCACGCCGGTCGCGGCGATCAATGCCCGGCGCGACCACTTCGAGGATATCTTCGATCGCCTCGAAAGTGCCGGCGTCGAGCGCGACGAGCTGATCCTCGCCTGGGACTTCGTCGTCGCCAGCCGCGAGGCGATCACCAGCCGGGCTTTGTCGGCACGCGATCAAGCCCTCGCCGCCAACGGTCCGGGCGCGCCGCCGTTCGAAGTGACTTCGGTCGAAGACAACTACAACGAGAACATCTTCCGGCGTATCCGCGGTAACTACACCGTGCCGCTGTTCATGACCAAAGACGGCCCGGGGACGATGTACAACCTCGACGAGCAGGGCGTGCCGCGCCAGAACGGCACCACCCAGGCGCCGTTCACCGTGATCATCCCGCGCAGCGCCGTCGAGCCGCAGCCGATTCCGGGGCGCGCGCTGATCTACGGCCACGGCTTCCTCGGTCGCGGCGAGAGCGAGATCACCGCCGGCCCGCAGCAAACCTTGGCGCGCCGCTTCGGCTTCGTCATCGCCGCGACCGATTGGATCGGCCTGTCGGAGCACGACGTCCAGCATACGCTGACGATGCTGACCGACATCTCCCGCTTCTATCAGCTCTTCGATCGGGTGCAGCAGGGCATCATCAACACCATCTTCCTCGGCCGGCTGATGCTCGACGGCGAGGAGGGCTTCAACTCGCACCCTGCCTTCCAGATCGAAGGCGTGCCGATCATCGACAACCAGGAGCTCTACTACCACGGCAACAGCCAGGGGGGGACGCTCGGCGCCTTGTACATGGCGCTGACACCCGACACCGAACGCGGCGTGCTCGGCGTCGGCACCGCCAATTACGGTTTTCTACTGCAGCGCAGCATCGACTTCGCCACCTTCGATTTCGTCCTGCGGCAGCACTACCCCAGCGATCTCGATCGGATGATCGGCCTCGCGCTGATCCAGCAGATCGCCGACCGCGGCGAGCCCAACGGCTACACGCCTTATCTGGTCGACAATCCGCTGCCGGGAACACCGGCCAAGAAGATCCTGATCCAGACCGGCATCGACGACTCGCAGGTCAATCACTACAGCGTCGAGGTGCAGGTGCGCAGCCTCGGCATCCCGGCGATGGCGCCCTCCGCTTATCCCGCCTTCGGCATCCCCGAAATGGCAGCGCCCTTCGACGGCTCGGCCTGGGTGCCGTTCGATCTCAACGCCGTGCCGCTGCCGCTGACCAACGATCAGCCGGCGATCGAGAACGGCGTCCACGAAGCGGTACGCCGTCTCGATGCGGCGCAGCTCCAGCTCGATGCGTTCCTCCGTCCCGATGGGATGGTACAGAACTTCTGCGGCGGGCCGTGTGCTTTCCGGGATGTGCCGGGGGTGGTGCAGCGCAGCGAGTGAGGGGGATTTCTTCAACCCAGGTTCGGGAACGCCTCGGCAACTCCCGGATGCATCACCTTGCCCTCGAGCACGTTGAGCCCACGCGCCAGAGCAGTGTTCTGCGCCAGCGCGCGGGTGACGCCTTTGTCGGCGAGCTCGAGCGCGTAGGACAGCGTGGTGTTGGTCAGGGCGAAGGTCGAGGTGCGCGGCACGATCGCGGGCATGTTGGTGACACAGTAGTGCACCACGCCGTGCTCGACGAAGATCGGCTGGTCGAGCGAGGTCGGCCGCGAGGTCTCGACACAGCCGCCCTGATCGATCGCGATGTCGACGATGGCGCTGCCCGGCCGCATCGTCTTGAGCATTTTGCGGGTCACCAGGTGCGGCGCCTTGGCTCCGGCCACCAACACCGCGCCGATGACGAGGTCGGCCTTGGTCACTTCGTCTTCGATGTTGGCACGGTTCGACATCAACGTGGTGATGTGTCCGCCGAGAACATCGCGCACATAGCGGAGCCGGGTCGGGTTGAGATCGATGATGCTGACGTGCGCGCCGACGCCGGCGGCCATCTGGCAAGCATTGGTCCCGGAGATGCCGGCGCCGAGGATGACGACGTTCGCCGGCCGCACGCCGGCAACGCCACCGAGGAGGATGCCGGCGCCGCCGTTGGGAGCCTGTAGACACCAGCTGCCGACCTGCACCGCCAGCCGACCGGCGACTTCGCTCATCGGCGCCAGCAACGGCAGCGAGCCGTCGTCGAGCTGAATCGTCTCATAGGCGATGGCGCAGACGCGCTTGGCGGCGAGCTCGCGGGTCAGCGGCTCGCTGGCGGCGAGGTGGAGGTAGGTGAACAGCACCAGATCCGGGCGGAGGTAGCGATACTCCGACGGCAGCGGTTCTTTGACCTTGAGCACCATCTCCGCTGCCGACCAGACGCTCTTCGGACCGCGGACGATCTCGGCGCCGGCGCGGCGATACTCGTCGTCGGGCAAACCGCTGCCGCCGCCGGCATTGTGCTCGACGAGGACGCGGTGGCCATGCGCCACCAGCGCGCTGGTGCCCGCCGGGGTCAGGGCGACCCGCGCCTCCTCCGCCTTGATCTCTTTCGGTACGCCGATGATCATCGCTTTCCCTTAGCAAATTGCCTCACGGAAAAATCGCCGTGCGGCGCAAACCTATCTTCCCAAGCTCCGGCGCATTGCTATCGTCGAACGACTTTTGGCCATCGACGGAGCTCGATGTTGGGCTCGAGGAGGGATTGATGCGATCATTCGGATTCCGTTCGTTGCAGAGCGCGGTGGCCGTCGTCGCTGCGGCGCTGTTGCTGGCTGCGTGCAGCGATGGTGGCGGCGACGACGATGACATCTGCGAGCGCTGCAGCATCAACGAGGTCGATTCGCAGGATTGTTTCGACGAGTGTGCCCTCGACTGTCTCAGCGAAGCCTGTCTCGACGAATGCGAGGATCTCTGTGACGGCTGCGGCCGCGATCTGAGCTGTGTGCCGTGTCAGGAAGACTGCGAGAGTCTCAGCACTCGCCGCTGCGCGCCGTTCATCGAGGTGGTCGAGTGTAGCGACGGCTTCTACTGAGGCTGGTTACAGGCACTCGCAGAAATCCTCGCGCCTGCGGCGCTGATGCCTTCCGCCGGCGGAAGGCATCAGCCCTTTGGGAAGGGTGTTCGCCCTCTTTGGCTAAAGGGGGCGCACGCCTCAGGGGGGCAATCAGGGATTCGGCAGGACGAACTTCTGGATGCGGTGATTCATCGTATCCGCGACATACACCGCGCCCTGGCTGTCGGCAGCAATACCGATCGGGCGGTTGAACGAACCCGCGGCGCTG
This sequence comes from Terriglobales bacterium, assembly GCA_035627175.1. Taxonomy (GTDB): domain Bacteria; phylum Desulfobacterota; class Binatia; order HRBIN30; family HRBIN30; genus DASPMH01. The sequence continues at coordinate 6,952 of DASPMH010000436.1, forward strand.
CCGGAACGGCCCCATGAGTAGGCAACCGTCCAGTTCCTGTAGAGGGCGACGCGGTGGTTGTACGAGTCGCTGACCAACAGATCGTTGCCGCGCAGCGCGATGTAGGGCTCGGTGTAGAACTCTTCCCAGCCGGAAATCGAATGTTCGGCCACGAACTCGCCGTCTTGTGTAAACACCTGGATGCGGCGGTTGCCGGTGTCGGCGACGTACACCTGGCCCTCGGCGTTGACCGCGATGCCGACCGGCTCGATCAACTGGCCGGGTTTGGAGCCGTCGCTGCCCCAGGTGCCGAGTTGGGTGCCCTCGTTGTCGAAATGGACGACGCGCTTGTTGCCGGTGTCGGTGACGTAGACGTGCTTGCCGTCGGGTGACACCGCGATACCGCGCGGGCCCCAGAAGCCACCCGGCCACTGCTTGAGGAAGTTGCCGTGGCTGTCGAGCTTCTGCACCCGGTGATTCCAGGTATCGGCGACATAGACCGTGCCGTCCGGCCCGAGCGCGATGCCGTAGGGATCCTTGAACTGCCCCGGCTCGGCGCCTTCACTGCCCCAGGCGGCGATCATCTTGCCGTCGGGACCGATCTTCTGGATGCGATTGTTCTTGCTGTCGCAGACGTAGATGTTGCCGGCGCTATCGACGACCAGCGAGCGGGGCTCGTTGAACTCGAGAGGACCGCTACCCTGGCGGCCCCACACGGCAGCGGGCTCGAGCAGCTCAGGCGCGCTCGGATAGCCGCGCGGCGGCGGCGGCGGATTGACGTCGATGGTCTCGATCGCCATGCCCGGCTTGGGATCCTTCAGCGCGAACATGACCGCGTCGCTCGAGCCGACGGGGCTCCAGGCTTCGCGGGTGAACAGGTAACGGATCACCCGCGCCGGCGTCATCATGCTCCAGTTCGGCTCCCACCAGCCGCGAATCTGAAAGCGGACCTTGTCGTAGGTTGCCGACATCGTCTCTTCGATCGAGCGGGCCGCGTCGAGATCCATGATGATGATCGGCACGTCGATCTTGCGCACCCCGGCGCCCCAATTGACCGGGTAATGGCGCACGTACCAGCTCATCGGCCAGGTCGCGTCGCCGGAGATCGCCAAGCGGGTCTTGGTGCCGGTGCCGAGCGCCTGTGCGGTCGTCTCGATGCGATCCATCACCTTCTCATGGATGTCGTAGGTCGACTGCACGTAGGCGAGGATCTCGGCGTGACGGCGCTCGGGATTCTCACTCGGGCGCGGTGCGTCGTAGAGATAGTTGCTCAGCACCAGGGCGAAGAGCGAGTAGGCACAGAGCGCCGTCAGCCCGAGCGCGGCCGCGGGCCGCTGAAACCAGCCTTCTTCGGCCCGCGCGTTGAACCAGCGCGCCGCGACCAGCGTCATCGGGGTCAGGATCGGCACCAGCAACCAGGGCACCTTCTCCTGCGCCCAGGCGTAGAAGACGAAGCTGCCGATAGTGTAAACGATGCAGAAGCGGGTGAAGCGATCGGGCAGCCAGCGCAGCATATGGACGAAGCCGGCGAGTGTCGTCGCGGCGATCCACAGATAGGGAGCGCGCGCCGGGAAGGCCAAGGTGCCGATGCCGGCAATCATCGCAACGATACCGGTGGCGTACACCAGGTTGCGGGTCGACGAAGGCTCGCGATCGCGGGGATTGAACAGCGGCGTCAGCAAGAACGCCAACGCGGCGCCGAAGATCAGCTGCTCGTAGCCGAACAGATGGGGGAAGTAGTACCACCACGGGCCGCCGATGCGCTGGATCTCGTGCTGGCCGAGCCAGTACTTCAGCGCCGGGGTGACGCCGTTCCACTTCTCCGGGTGATAGCCGAAGGATGTGTAGAACAGCAGCCAGATGACGATGAAGATGACGATGCCGGTGATCAGCGGCAGCAGCGACTCACGCAGCGTAGTTTTGGTCTCGGTCCACACGGCACGCCAAGCGGCGCCGCGATCGCGCGCGTAGACGACCTCCCAGGCGAGCGCCGAGATCAACCCGATGATCATGATCGGGCCGAGGGCGTACATGTCCTCTTTGGTCGCGTACGACAGAGCTAGCGCCGCGAAGGTGCCATAGAGGTACTTGGGAGCCCGGCTCTCGAAGAAGCGCGCACCGAAGTAGACCGCGGCGACATTGAACAGGGCGACATAGATGTCGTGCCGCAAGAAGCGCGTGAAGTACGTCCAACTCGGTGAGATCGTCATCAGGATGAGGAACCACAGAGCTCCCCATCGTCCGAGTTGACGCCGCAACGGCCAGGCGAACGCCATCAGACCGAAGCCGAAGAGATTGGGGCTGAGACGCGAGACCCAATCGCTGTCGCCGAACAGCGCGAAGCACAGCGCCGTCCAGAAATACATCACCGGCCCGTGATAGACCGGATCGTACTGATAACTGACCGGTCCGTCGGTGGTGATCTTCCAGGAAAAGACCGCGTGGATCGACTCGTCGTGGTGCAGCGGTCGGATGCCGGCGATGTAGAATCGGGTGGCGATCGCCAAGATCCAAACCGCGATATAGATGCACTTCTCGAGACTGAGGCTGCCGAGGACCGGACGGTCCAAAACAGAGCCAGAGTAGGACGCGTCAGCGCCGCTGAGGTTGCGATCGGCCGCTCTCTCTGCCATAGGGTAAGTGTCCGTTAAATCTTAGTTAGTAAGCTGAAAAAGAACGCCACCCCATATAGTCGGCCCGGCCGCGAGTCAACCTGAAGTCCTGATCGTATGAAGCTGTCCGTGGTTGTGCCGGCGTACAATGAAGCCGACCGCCTGCCCCCATCTCTCGACCGCATCCTCAGCTATCTCGACGAGCATCAT
>DASPMH010000437.1:0-4535 GCA_035627175.1 Terriglobales bacterium
CGGCCGGAACCGGTCCCATCAGCGCGAGAGCGGCGACGATATTGGCGACGAAGGCGATCGCCGCCGCGACTACCGGTGCCTTGGTATTGCCGAGGGCATAGAAGGCGGGGGCGAGCAGCCGCACCATCGAGATCGACCACAGTCCGAGTACGGCCATGCGCACCGCCCGGGCGGTAAGCTCCGCCTCGCCGGGTCCGAACGCGCCGCGCACAAACAGCACGCTGGTGATCGGCTCGGCGAGGACGAAGATCCCGACCAGTGCCGGCAAATTGATGAAGGTGTTCAGTCGGATCGAGAAGGCCAGACTCTGCCACAGCTCGTCGTACGCGCCGCGGGCCGCCTGCGCCGACAATGTCGGCAATGCCGCTGTGCCCAGCGCCACCGCAAAGATACCGAGCGGGAACTCGTTGATGCGGTCGGCGTACCACAGGTACGAGATGCTGCCGCTCGGCAGCAGCGAGGCAAAGATGGTGCTGACCAGAATATTGATCTGATAGACCGCCGCGCCGAACAGTGTCGGTAGCATCAACCACAGCGAGCGGCGTACCGCTTCGTGGCGCAGATCGAGCTGCGGCCGCAGGCGGATGCCGCGCTGGGCGATCGGCGGCAGCTGCAACGCCACCTGCAACACGCCCCCGGCGATCACTCCCCAGGCGACGACCAGGATCGGTTGCTCGAACCAGGGACTGAGCAGAGCAGCGACGATGATGGCGAGGTTCAACAAGACCGGTGACATCGCCGGCGCGGCGAAGTGACGCAGGGCGTTGAGAATGCCACTGAGGAAGGCGACCAAGCTCACCAGGAAAATGTAGGGGAACACCAACCGTGTCAGCCGGACGGTCAGCTCGAGCTTGGCCGCGTCGTCGGCGAAACCGGGAGCGAACAGGCGGGTCAGCTCCTCCGCCCACCAGACTCCGGCGAGAGTCAGCACGCCGACGATCGACATCATCAGCGTGCCGACCACCGACATCGCCTCGTTGGTCTCCTGGCGCGATCGCTTCGCGGCATAGTCGCTGAAGACAGGGATCAGGGCGATGCTCATCGTGCCCTCGGCGACGAAGCGGCGCAGCAGGTTGGGGATGCGAAAGGCGACGAAGAAGGCGTCGGCCGCGGCGCCGGTGCCGAAATAGTAACCCATCACCGCATCGCGCATCAGGCCGCCGACGCGGCTGAGCAGGGTGAAGATGCCGACCAGCCCGGCGGCGCGGGCGATCTGACGATTCTCGCTCATGGCAGCTGTGCCGCGGTCGCCGAACCATGCATTGACCGGCAAAAGCTCGGGTGGTAAACGCCCCGTTTCCCCAAAAGGAGGCTCCCTTGGCCCAGCGTCACAAATCGGCGATCAAACGCCACCGCCAGAACTTGAAGCAAGCGGCCCGCAACCGCTCGATCCGCAGCCGGGTACGCTCGGCCATCCGCAGCCTGCGTGAGACGATCGAAGGCAGCGACGGTCCCAAAGCACTCGCCGAGCTGCCGCTGACGATGAAGACCATCGACAAGGCCGCGACCAAAGGTGTGCTGCATCGCAACACTGCCGCCCGCTACGTCTCGCGACTGCGCAAACAAGTCGCCGCGCTCGCCAAGGCGTCCTGAGGGACGTCTGCGGGCGCCGCTGACCGCCTGACCGCCCATCCGCCCGCTCAAAAGCCTTCGATCATAGATTCGTAAGCGTCGCGCACGGTGCTGGCCATCAGCCGTGCGATGGCACGCTGCCGCTCGGCGTCGGCCAGCTGGATTGCGCTGATCTGCCGGTGGTCGGGGACGCCGTCGCTCTCGTTGCGCGGCAGGTTCGCCGGGTTGAGGGTGTCGCGCTGGAAATCGGACGAGCTGGTCACCACCACCCGCGGGTTGGAGCTGTACTCGTCGAATTTGACCCAATCGCGTACCCGCCACAGCGTTTTGCCGTCGTCGCGGCGCACCAGCATCAGGTCGACGCTCATGGTCAGCTCGTAGATCACGGCCTGGTCGTTTTCGCCGAAGGCCACCGGCCGGCGTTCGAGGCGGCGCAGGCTGCCGCTCAATACCGCATCGGCCTGCTCGATGTTCTGCTGCAGGCGATAGTGCCGGCGGGTGTGGATCTCGCGCTCGAGGGCGAAAGCGAGCAGCTTCTCCGCACCGCGGTCGCGGGTGTGATTGGCGATGTCGCCGATACCGATCGACTGAATGTCGGCGGGCAGCTGGCGCTCGGTGCCGACGAAGTGGTAGCCGCAGCCGGTAAGCAGCAGCGGCAGGCAAGCCGCGAGCAGCCGAGCCGGCGCGCTCATACCACCAGGCTGACCAGCCTGCCCGGCACCACCACTTTGCGGCGGATCTCCTTGCCGGCGAGCGCCGCCGTCACCGTATCCTGCTGCAGCGCCGCGGCGAAAATCTCCTGCTCATCGGCGTCACGCGGTACGGTGACCCGGCCGCGAACCTTGCCGTTCACCTGCACCGCCAGCTCGACGGTGTCCTCCAACGTCAATGCCTCGTCGTACTGCGGCCAGTGCGCATCGAAGACCGAGGTAATGTGCCCCAGCCCTTCCCACACCTCCTCGCTGAAATGCGGTGCGAAAGGCGCGACCATGATCACCAGAGCTTCGACGATTTCGCGGTCGGGTGGGCCGAGGCGGCGAACATCGTTGAGCAGCGTCATCAGCGCCGCGATCGCGGTGTTGTAGCGCAGGTTGTCGAGGTCGTCGTGGGTTTTCTTGATGGCGCGGTGGAGGGCGCGCTTGAGGGAGTCGGCGGCAACCGCCTGGGCATCGAGGTCGCGGGCGGCGCGCCAGATCCCGTCGAGGAAGCGGCGGATGCCGGCGATGCCCTCGTCACGGAAGTCCCCGCCTTCTTCGTAGGGGCCGAGGAACATCATGTAGGTGCGAAAGACGTCGGCGCCATGCTGGTCGAGATATTGGTCGGGATTGACGACGTTGCCGCGGCTCTTCGACATCTTCGCGCCGTCTTTGATGATCAAACCGTGAGCCCGGAACTTCTTGAAAGGCTCTTCGAATGGCAGCAGTCCGATGTCGTGCAGCGCCATGTTGATGAAGCGCGCGTACATCAGGTGCAGCACGGCGTGCTCGTTGCCGCCGATGTAGGTATCGACCGGCAGCCATTTGCTGGTCAGCTCGGCATCGAAGGCGACCTGTTCGTCATTGGCCGAGGGGTAGCGCAGGAAGTACCACGCCGAATCGAGGAAGGTGTCGGATACGTCTGTTTCGCGCCGACCCGGCGCGCTGCACTGCGGGCAGGTGACCTCGTAAAACTCTTTGACCCGAGCCAGTGGCGCGACGCCGCTGGCGTCGGGGCGGAAGTTGTCGATGTCGGGCAACGCCACCGGCAATTGCTCTTCCGGAACCGGTACGATGCCGCAGCCCTCGCAGTAGATGATCGGAATCGGCGGTCCCCAGTAGCGCTGCCGGGAGATGCACCAGTCGTGCAGCCGATAGGTGACGTGCGCCTCGCCGGCAGCGCGCTGCTGCAGCCAGGCGCACATCGCTGCCTTCGCTTCTTCGCTTTCTTTGCCGTCGAGCTCACCGCTGTTGACCAGCCGACCCGGCCCCTCGTAGGCCTCGTCCATCGGCGTGCTCGGGTCTTGCCCTTCCGGAGCGATGACCCGAATCACCGGCAACTCGAAGGTGCGGGCGAACTCGAAATCGCGCTGATCGTGCGCCGGCACGGCCATGATCGCGCCGGTGCCGTATTCGATCAGCACGTAATCGGCGATCCAGATCGGCAACCGCGCGCCATTGGCGGGGTTGAGCGCGTAGGCGCCGGTGAAGACGCCGGTCTTCTCGCGCACCGACTTGCGGGTGACGACATCCATCTTCGCCACCCGCTCCTGGTACGCCGCGACCAGGGCGCGTTGCTCGAGCGTGGTGATCACCTCGACCAGCGGATGCTCGGGAGCGAGCACCATGTAGGTAGCGCCGAAGAGCGTGTCGGGGCGGGTGGTGAAGACGCGGATCTTTTGCGCCGGTTCGTTTTCGACGACGAAGTCGATATGCGCGCCCTCGGAGCGGCCGATCCAGTTGCGTTGCGCCTGTTTGGTGGTGTCGGACCAATCGATCCGATCGAGATTGCGCAGCAAGCGCTCGGAGTACTTGCTGATGCTGAAGAACCACTGTTCGGTCAGCTTCTGGCCGACCTGCGTCTCGGGATGGCGCTCGCAGTAGCCGTCGATCACCTGCTCGTTGGCGAGCACCGTCTGACAGGCGGGGCACCAGTTGACCGGCGCCTTCTTACGCACCGCCAAGCCGTGCTTGAACAGCTGCAGGAAGATCCATTGCGTCCAGCGGTAGTACTGCGGCGAGGTAGTATCGACGCAGTGTTCCCAGTCCACCATCAAGCCGAGCCGGTGCAGCTGGCGGCTGAAGTTGGCGATCGTCCGCGGGATCAGCTCCTTCGGGTTGATGCCGACCTTGAGCGCGTAGTTCTCCGAGTGGATGCCGAAGGCGTCGAAGCCGATCGGCTCGAAGACATCGTAGCCCTGCAGCCGGCGAAACCGGCCGTGGATGTCGACGCCCGGAAAGGCGAAAGCATGGCCGACGTGCAGCCCT
>DASPMH010000438.1:0-4451 GCA_035627175.1 Terriglobales bacterium
ACGCAGCGCCGCCGAAGAGTTTCTCGCGGAGCACGCGGTGCTCGCTGAGATCGGAAAAGGATTAAGATTCGGACAGAAGAAGGATTCAGGATCTTTTCTGATCTCCGCGGGCTCTGCGTGCTCCGCGAGAAACTCTTCGGCTTACTGCTGCGATCGCAGGTCGTTGCCGACATTGCAGCGGCGCCAACATGGGCTAGACTGCGATCCGTAGCTCATCCGCCTGCCGCCTTTTTGGACCGGTTGTCGTTGCTGCGAAGCTTGGTGAGGCAGGTTTGGAAGCGGCGGTCGACGTTTTGGGCGAACCAGGCGGTGGTTCGCTTGCGCGACAACTTCGGGCTGTGCAAGGTGAGCTCCGGCACGCACGCGTACGCAGGGGCCACTCCTTGGCGGTTGTGGAACACTCTCTTGATCGCGCGCCAGGTCTCCGTCGCTTCGAGGTCGAGCAGCTTCTCCTTACGGGCATCGCGCCGCACCTCGCGTTCGGAGAGATGGGGTGCGAAGGACGACCGGAAGGCCAATAGCGCCGCCAGGGAGCGGGTCTGCCGGTCGAGGACGTTGCCGGCGCTGTCGTACGCCAGCAGATCCCCATCCAAAACCAGCTCGGTGCCGACCAGCGCCGCCACCTGTTGCTGCAGCGCCGCGTTGCGCGAGGCGTACACCCCGGCGTTGTAATCGGCGAAGCGGTACAGGTAGCGATCGTAGCCGGCGTCATGGGCGAACAGCCGGGCGGTGCCGAGCTCGACCCCGCCGGCGCGGGTGTAGAGCAGGTCGCGCACCTGCTCGCGGCTGAGGCCGCGGCGGCGGCCGAGCTCGGCAGCGAAGCGGACGCTGACCTGCATCGAGCCGGCGGTGGTGATCGGATTGAAGTCGTCGATCTCGGTGCCGGAGAACAACGCGCCGGCGATCTCGGCGGTGGCGACGGTGCGCGGGTAGCGCGAGCGGTAGTAGGCGACGATGTCGCGGAACACCAGGTCGAGGTCGCGCTCCGTTCTGACGCTTTTGAGCCGCGTCGCGAACGACTGCGAGTGGCCGTCCGCCTTGCTATGCAGGATGCGGTCGAGCGCGGGCCGGCCGAACGGCCCACCCTTGCGGGCGAGCTCATCGAGCTTGGTCTCGACGATCTCGGCGAGATTGGCGACGACCGGATTGGCGACGAAGCCGGACTCCTGCTCGATCACCGCGAGCACCGCACAGACCGGTTCGCGCGCCGGGGTCTGGCCGATCGCATCGAGTGCATTGATCACCGCCTGCGCCCAGGCGCGCCGCTCCGACACCTTGGCCGGGATCGCCTCGGCCACCTGCGCCACCGTCAACCGCGGCGGCGGCGGTGGCTCGGCGCGGATCGCTCTGCCGTTGCTACGCCCGCAGCCCGCCAACGCCAGACCGACCACCACGACCGCCGTCCAAGTCACGCATCGCATCAGACGCCTCTAGCGACGCAATGAGGTCCTGTCGACGCCGGTCACAAGTGCTGTGCTCCAGCTCCACCAGTCATTTCCCGCGGCCGTCATCCATCAAGCCACGGAGCGTCTCCATGAGCTCTTGCTCCTTTCCTGCGCGCCGCAGCTCCTGGAGGAACTCTTCCAAGCCGGGCCAATCGATCGCGGGCTGAACCTGTACCCGTACGCTGAGGTCATCGCTCCATTGCCACCTCGCAATGTATCGCAGCACGACGATGAAATCTGCACGGCCATTTTTTGGCGGTGGTGGGTGTAGAGCGGCGCCGCTTCCATCTCGTCGACATAGCGGATCAGACTTGCGCGCCGTCGACTACCTCGCCCACTTCGGTGAGCTACCCGAGAATGTTGAAGCTGCGTGGCGTCGTGCGCTGCTCCGGCCGTCGTAGCGGCTGCGGGTCGGCCGCTCAGCGGGCTCCGCGTGCTCCGCGCGAAATCTTGGTCTACTGCCACGATGCAGCGTGGTGATGACTCAGCAGCGGCGCTCGCTGAGACCGAGAAGAAGAGATTCAGATCTATCTGATCTCCGCGGGATTGCGGGGCCATAGCGACAATTGTGACACCGCGTTCGGTTGTCGAAATGGTCGCTACGCCCCGTTTCCCTCATTGCCGTTCCTGGCGGGTCTGTTCGCTCAGAAGCTTACCACCGCGTCTACCGCGAAGATCGATTGGTTCATCGGCAGTCCGTCGCCCCAGCCGTTGTCAGAGGCGGGACTCCATTGGTAGCGGTACTCGGGCCGAAGCACGAGATTCGCCAAGAGCTTGAGGTTCGTACCGAAGGTGGCGCCGTAGTACGAGGTGCCGCTCGCCTTCCACCACTCCATGCGAGTGCCGACGCCGACTCGATCCAGCACCTGATAGATCAGGTATTGATTGATGCCAACGGTGTTGTAGTCGTCGCTGATATCGTGCCCTAGGACATCGCCGTTGGTGTCGACATAGTCGCTCTGGAAGACGTAGGTCAGCTTGTCGATCGGCGTCACCGTCGCGACGAAACTATGGGCATAGCCCTCGCCGACCCAGCCAAGATCGCCAACCGTGGTGATGTAGATCATCGAGAGCTGGTCGAGTGGCGTGTATTTCACGCCGCCGATGAAATTGTTGCCGCCGCGATACCGGTCGAAGCCGGTATCCCAGCCGGCCGTCCAGCCACCGTAGAGCTCGACGCCTTCGATGCCGGAATAGGTTGCGACGGCACCGGTGTGGGTGAAGGCTTCGCTCTTCGTCATGGTGAAGGCGTGGGTGAAAAAGAAGTTGCCGGTCGCCGGTACGACTTCGTAGCCGAGCAGGGTGTAGAAGTGTCCGGCTTTCACCTTGAAATCGTCATAGGCGAGCTCGACGTACAGCTGCGGCAAGGCGAAACCGTACTCGCCCTGGTCGAAACTGTCGCGAAAGTCCCATTCGCCACGCTCGTTGCCGAACGCTTGGGTGTCGATGCCGTCGACGCCGTGCATCACATCGAACCGACCCCCGATGTCGAGCCCCTCGCTGCCGTCCGTCGTACGTTCCAAGTAGAGCCACGTCTGATGGACGTTGACGCCCTTGTGGGTGTTGAACAGCCCGTCCTCATCGCTGGTGTAGCCCGCGCTCACCCAGCCGCCGAACTTCACCGGTGCGTCGGGTCCGATGAAGCGATCCAAAAGGCCGGAGCCATCGCTTTCCGCGTCCTCAGCGAACCCGACCATCGGCACCATCGCCAAACATGCCGCCACTGCGGCCAACCATAATCCTTTGCGCATCCTTCCTCCCTTTCTTTGGTTCGAGATCGTTGATCGTCGCCAGCGCGCTCCGACGTCGATCCAGGCTAGTGCGGTTCCGCAGAGCAATGGCGGTGCCGATTTCCGAACCGTCGAGCCAAAGCGCTGAATTCGGTGTGCCCCTGCGACTTGTCGCGGCAATGATCAATCCGCGTGCAGGCGCTGCTCCTTTCGTAGGCAGCGAGCCGAGTCCTTACGCGCGGGGAGAGATGTCACTCTCGCGCAGATCCTGCCGGATGCTGAGTTCGTGCTATGCGATTGGCGATGATCGCCTGCGTGCAGCAGCTCTCGGTCCGCTTCGGGCATACCGACGCTCTGGCCGACGTGTCGCTGTCCTTCGCCGCGGGGGAGATTCACACTCTCGTCGGCGAGAACGGCGCCGGCAAGTCGACGCTGCTGCGGGTGCTCGCGGGAATGGTTATACCCACCGGCGGCTCGGTCGAGCTGCCGCGTTCCACCCGACCTGACGCAGCCGTCGAATGGGTGCCGCAAGAAACTGCATTGCCGGCTGACCTCACCGCCGCCGAATGGATCTTCCTCGGTCGTGAGCTGCGCAACCCGCTCGGTCTGCTGCGGGTGGCAGAGATGGAGCGGGCGGCCGGTGATGCATTGGCCGAGATCGACGCAGCGATCGCGTCGCGCCGCCGCTTGCGCGATATGAGCGCAGCGCAACGCAAGCAGGTTCAGCTCGCCCGCGCACTGCGCCTTCGACCGCGGCTGTTGTTGGTCGATGAACCGACCGCCGTGCTCGCTACCGCCGAGGCCGGGCATGTTTTCGCGGCCTTGCGCCGGCTGCGCGATCGCGGAGCCGCCATCGTCTACGTCAGCCATCACCTCGCCGAGGTGCTGGCGCTCGCCGACCGCGTCACCGTGCTGCGCGACGGACAGGTGATCTCGACCGATCCGGTGCACGCCGTCGATCAGGCCCAGCTGGTGCAACGCATGGTCGGGCGGCCGCTGCGTCCTGCAGGCCGCTTTCATCGTCGGGGCGGCGGGGAGGTCCTGCGGACAGAGCTTGGATGGTCTGCGCTTCGAGACGCCCTTCGGGCTCCTCAGCACGAACGGGATGCTGAGGAGCCGCAATCCGTTCGGCCTGAGGAGGCGCGCAGCGCCGTCTCGAAGGCCCAAGTCACTCCGCGCTTCGAGGCCCGCTCAGAGCCCCATCGTAGGACGCCTCTTCGGGGCTTTTCAGCGCGAGCGGTGGGGTGGCACGAACGGTATCGCCGCGGTGCCGATT
>DASPMH010000439.1:0-2795 GCA_035627175.1 Terriglobales bacterium
ACCTGGTCGACCTGCGCTCCACCGAGGAACGCCAGCTTTCGCCGACGAAGATCGCGGGGGTGCCCTATCACGCGATCGGCTATCCGATGAGCGCGATCACGAGCGCCATGACCCCGGCCGCAGGCGAAGTGCCCAAGAACGGCGGCGCGCTCTATCGGCATATGCCCAAGATGCTGGCGCCGCAGATCCGCATGCTGTTCGGCCAGCTTCTCGCGAAGCGCGGCCCGGTCGCCTACAACTGCTCGGCTGGCCAGGACCGTACGGGCTTCGCCACGGCGGTAGTCCTTTCGGCGCTCGGCGTCCCGCGCGCGACCATCGTCGAGGACTATCACCTGTCGACCCGCTACCGGCGTCCCGAGTTCGAATCGGCGGCCTTCGATCCGGCTCACTTCCCCGACAACGCCTATGCCCAGATGCGCGTCCGCTACCAAGGCGCCGACAAGGCCCCGCGCCGGCCCGAGCCGCTGAAGGAAGCCGACGGCACCGCTTTCCTGAGCTTCGCGCTGGATGAGATCGACAAAACCTACGGTTCGGTCGAAGGCTATCTCGACAAGGAAATCGGCGTGTCGGCGCAAGACATCGCCGCCCTGCGCGCGACCTACCTCGAGTAGGCGGGGAGCACGCAGGTCCTCTCCCGCCGACAAAGCCGTCGTTCGGAGCACTCCACGAGCTTCCTGATAGCTGCCTTCTGTTCACACCGTAGCGGATGTGACAAGCGCCCCCGTCATGCTGATGGAGCCTTGTATGGGGCAAAACGCTCCAGGCAGGCATCAATCCGGGTAATCTGCTGCCGCGACGCGACCCAGGTTGTTGCCTCAATAAGTACCTAGGCAGCCTGATGTAGGTAAGCAGGATCGAAGTCTGCTACATTCTGGAGGCGCTGCCAGTCGGTAATCTCCAGATCGCGGCCATTGCCCCCGAAGACACCTTCCTGGCGAAGCGCTTGAATAGTACGGTTCACGTGGACAGGGGTGAGGCCCGTGGCATCGGCGATTTCATCCTGAGTCATTGGTAAGCGAATTCGATCTCCGGTGGTGAGACCCGCTGCCATCATCCTCGCGACAAACTCGCAGAGCATGTGCGAGATGCGCGTGCGCGCGTCGCGTCGGCCGACGTTGAGCACCCATTCCCTGAAGATCGAAGCATCGATGAGTGCATCGCGCCATAGGGCGTCGTTGAGAGCCGGCCTGTCCTCCAGCAGAGATCGCAGATCGCGTCTCGCGATCCACGCGACCTTGCCGCGCGTGATCATAGCGACGTCGTGATCCGCTTTCGGCAGCTGCAAGTGCTGGACGTCAAGAATGTCACCAGGGATATGGAATGAGACGATCTGACGGTTGCCGCTTCGCGTGCTCTTGTGCCTGCACGCAAAACCATCGACGAGCACGCAGCAAGCTTCCGGGACGTCACCTTCGCGCACGAGGGTAGCACCCGCGGGGACATCCTGCAGGCGGAACGGCAACGCGGCGACGGCCTCAACATCTGCTTCATGGACCGAACCCAGACGGGCCAATTTGCGGGCTGTGAGTTCGAGCGGCGACCCGATCATCGTAGCCATGTCTCCTTTCTCTTGTGTACTACAACACACTTCGCAGGAGCTGGTTTCGTGTGAACCAAGCTGCACGAATTTAGAACGCAAACCAGCGTTACCCTGTTCGAGCCGCGTCTGGGGAAGCAATGGCTCCCTGACATCGAGCGGTCACCTTCGGCGGTTTTCCGCGGCTGCCGGTCCCTTACCGCGGTGTTGTCAGAGGAACTGCACCGGTCGTGCTCGCGGCGAGTTCACCCGCACTTGCGCGGTGGCTTTGGGCAGGAGTTTTGGCCCAACGCTGCCAATCTGGAACTTAGCCGGCGACGAGAGCGAGACTGACATCCCCAGCCGTCCACGCCGCAGAGGTTTAGGTGCAGTTTGTCTGACAGCACCTTACGGCTTGGTCCCTCACGCAATTGTGATCACCACAGAATTGTTGACGCTGGCACGTTCGACACCGAGGGGGAGCCTCGCCTTTCAAAACGGCGCCGCAATTCAGCAGTCTCGTCAAGACTCGGCAGATACAATCTCGCTCAGTTTGATGCACGACCGAACAGCCATGGAAATGCTTCTGCCGGTGATCCGCGGCCACGCAGCGGCCGCTTGCCTGAAGAAAATTGCTCGGCGTTGTCACTGGTATTGCCAACCAGCCTAACCGCAGAGAAGGGGCATTCGACCGATGCGGTGGCACGAAGTCGGGCGTGGTTCGTTCGACCGCCCGACATGTTGCTCAGAATACCCATGATCCCGCGGCAGGGCCGTACATCCTTTGCGCGTTTTCTCCACGCTCTTTTCGCGATTGCGATGCTTGCGAGCCTAATGGCCGCGCCTGTGCGAGCACAGCCCATCAGCGCGCCCAACTCAGACGAAGCACAAACCGCGGAAGCGGCTGACCCTTACGGCCGGGACACACCGGAAGGCACCGTAGCTGGTTTCATCGATGCGATCGCGATGGACAACTTCGAGCGGGCGAGCGTCTATCTGGATCTGCGGAACCGACGCGCAGCCACTCGCGCTCGGGCCGGTGAGACGCTTGCAATTCAGCTGCGTGACCTGCTCGACCGCGGCGGCAGCATCGTGCCGCGTGCAGGCCTGAGCAATTCTGCGTCGGGCAACCTCGACGATGGGCTTGAGCCGGAGCTAGAGCGAGTTGGTACTCTGCGCGCCGGCGATCGAGAGGTCGGCCTCCTGCTCGAGAAGGTCGAGGAGGAAGCGGGCGAAAGGTGGCTCATAGCGTCCGATACGCTCCGCGAGTTGCCGCGCC
>DASPMH010000440.1:0-2233 GCA_035627175.1 Terriglobales bacterium
GCATGCGGCGGCGATCGGTTTCGAGCACATCGTCATCTTCACCAACGGGGTGATGTTCACCCATCCCGGCTTTATCGAATCGGTGACCGCGCTCGGGCGCTTCGAATGGCGCATTTCGATCCAAGGAGCGACCGAAGAGGCGCACGTGGCGACCACCGGCCGCGCCGAGTCTTTCCGCCGCATCGTCCATGGGCTCGCCGAATTGCAGCGCGGCGGGCAGTTGGTGACCGCCAACATGTGCGTCAACGAGCGCAGCTACCGCTCGCTGCCGCACTATCCCGAGCTGATCGCTCGCTACGGCGTGCGCCAGCTCCATGTCGACATTGTCCGCCCGGAAAGCACCGGCGAGCGCGACGAGGCGTACCTGCGCGACATCATGCCGCGCTATTCCGACATGGCGCCGTACTACGATGAGATGCTGGCCGGCTTCGAGCGGACCAGCCCGGATTTCGACATCAATGTCGGCAACCTGCCGTACTGCGTCTTGCCGCAATGGGCGGTGCGCATCCATCACGGCGGGCAGGAGACAGTGACCAAATCGTCCGATGGCGAGGGCCTCGAGGACGAGATGAACAAGTACGCCTGGCAGGCATCGCTGCGGGCTCATCTGCCGAGCTGCTCCGAATGTGTGCTGCGCTCGCGCTGCACCGGCATCTTCCGGGCGTATCTCGATATGTACGGCGGCGCCGAGTTTCAGCCGCTGACGGCAGCGCGGCTGCGGGAGATCGACCCCGACCGGCGCAACTTCGTGCTGCTGGTCGAGCCGCAGCTGGCGGCGCTGCGCGCCGCTCTCGCTACCGGCGGGCTACCGCCGGGTTGGCAGGCGACTCACATCGGCAGTGAGGAACGCCGCCGGCGCATCGGCATCGGCCTGCGCCACGGCAGCGGAGAGAGCCTCGAGCTGCGTTTTGTTCCGCCTGAGACGGCGAACGCGGCCGTGCTCGAGAGCCTGGATTACGCCGTCGAGGCCGAGGCTGGGCTCGGGCTGCCTCTGCCAGCGCTGGCGGAGCTGTTGGCGTGGTTGCGGACCCAGCTGAGCGGCGGCGCCGAGGTCGAGCTGGCGCGCGATGCGGTCGAGAGGGCTTTGGCTCCGGCGCGGCTTGCCAAGGGTCGGCGGCGGGTGCTGGCGCTGACGCGTCGCCTGCACGGCGGTTTGAGCGTTCCGGGCTGGCAGCTAGCGGGCCTGCATTGGCCGGCAGCGGATCGCGCCGAGCTGCGCATCTCGGGACCGGGTGCGGCTGCGATCGTGGTGGTGTTCGGCGTCAGCCTGCGCCACGGGCGTTCCCAGGTCAGTATCGATTTTCGTGTCGATGAGGGCCCGCCGCTCGAGCGGATCCGTGCGGTCATCGATCCAATCGTCCGAATGTTGCGCGCCGGCAAGGGGGAGGACGCGCCGTTGGACAGCAACGGAGTGAGCGGATGAACGGTCCGAAAAGAAACCTCAAAGGTATAAAAAAAAGTTTACTTGGTATCTGGCCCTGTGATACCGAGCACTCCAAATTCTCTAACCCAGGGGAGGTGCACACATGCTGTCGCGGCGTGCGCTCGTAGGTAAGCTGGCAGCCGGCGTAGCCGGCGGTGCGGTAGCCTTGGCTACCGGTACGGTGCGGCCCAAGTTGGCCAGTGCGCGGATCGACGCGGGGCTCCCCGAGCCGGTCAGCGTGGACGACAAAATCGACGCTCTCCCCAATACGGTCGAGGGAGCCGCGGCGCCGGAGTTGCCTGCGCCTTGGCAGTTGCTGCATCCGCTCGCTGCGGGCGCGGCAGTGGCGCAGGGCTGGAAGGTTGCCGACTTGAGCGGTGCGCTCGATGGATCGTGCGTGTTGACCCTCGAGAACGATCGCGGTCGGACCAGCCGGATCCACCTCTGTCGTAATGATGGCCAGCCTCAGGGTTTGGCCCACACCAAGCAGTTCGATCTGCTGGTGATGAACGGAGGCCAGGGAGATCTGCCGACGGAGGAAGGTTTGGCCCAAGCGGTAGCCAAGCTCGCCGAGGTGGTCGCCGCCAACGAGAGTGGCGGCGAGCCGGCGCAGCTGGCCGCGGCGCTGTTGCCGCACGCCGAGCGCTTGCGCTTGTTCGCCAGCGCCGAAGGCGCCAACGCGAGGTTGCGGTGATCCATTTGACGCGAGCCGCAATCGCGGCTCAGCTCCATTGGAGTGAGAGCGGGGCGGGTTGTGTCGACCAGGTGCCCTCGGTGAAGGAGCGAGAATGAGCAAGCAGAAGAAGAACG
>DASPMH010000441.1:0-2092 GCA_035627175.1 Terriglobales bacterium
GTCGTTACGTCACCCTCGACAATGTCACCGATCTGGTCCGCGCCGGTGAGGACCTCGAAATTGTCGACAACGACAGTGGCGAGGATCTCACCGCGCTGACCTTTGCCCAGATCATCCTGGAGGAGGAGAAGCGCAAGCGCGGCATGCTCGACCTGCCGGTGCTGCGCTGGATCATCCAGCAGGGCGGGGCGACCTTGCAGGAGCTGCTGCACCAGGTCGATCGCGGCCGTGAGGCGCTCGAGAACATGCGCGAGATGGCAGAGCAGCGGGTGTTGGGTGTCCGCGGTTTGGTGCGACGCGAGCCGCCGACCAAGAAGGCGGCGAGTGGCAAGAAGGCAGAGGACAGCAGCTGGGGCTTCAACGAGCTACTGGAGATGCCGCAGCGGCAGATCGAGCAGCTCCAGCGCCGCATCGACGCGCAAGTGCGCAGCTCGGTCGACGCGATCAGCAAGCACCCCGCCTTGCGCCAAGAGCTCCGCCGGCTCGAGGAAGGGATTCAACGGATCGAGCAGCGGCTCGCAGGAACGCCGCGCCCGACAGGCAAAGGGCGGAGCGCGCCCAAGCCACGCAAGACAAAGCCCTAGGGTCGGGAATGCGCGGCGCACTGTAGCTGCCGTCGGAAGACGGCGGCAGGGTCAGCCGCGCCGCCGCGCTCTACCGAGCGCAGCTAGTCATTCCTTGTCGCGGAAGGTGTTGGCCACGATGCGCTGCGCCGGAGCTACGTAGGTT
Source organism: Terriglobales bacterium (assembly GCA_035627175.1). Lineage (GTDB taxonomy): Bacteria > Desulfobacterota > Binatia > HRBIN30 > HRBIN30 > DASPMH01. The sequence continues at coordinate 730 of DASPMH010000441.1, forward strand.
GCCGACCAACACTGGCGGTTCGGCTGGGAGTCGTTGGCCAAATGGACCACGACTTGGTCGTTCTGGGCCAGCAGGGATGTTGCGGCGTGCGGGGCCGGTATCGTCAGCGCCTCGCCTCCCGCGCGCAGCTTGATGGCAGCGCGGCCATCGATACCGGACTGCAGCGTCAGCTGTTGGATGCCACCTGACCGATCGGTGCGACCGCGGAAGACAAAGCCCCGCGAGGTCCGTTTCCAGCACGGGCGAGATCCACACATGCTGCCGGCAGGGATGGCCGCCTGCAGCGCCAATTGCGGCGTCCCGTCGATGAAATCGTAGAGGCAGAGTGTATACTCGGTTCCGCCAAGGGAGACGGGATCGCCGAAGGTTGCGACCTCGGCGATGCTGCCCCGCATCCATTTCCAGCTCATTCGGTTTCCTGAGGAAGTCGAGCCGCGTTTGAGGCTGATCGCGGTCAATCTCGGCCCGACGCAGTCGTCACGCGGAACTGCGGGGCACTGCGGGATCGGAGTGTCCGTCGCGGTAGGGGGCGTTTCGGTCGGGGTAGGCGTCAGGGTCGGCATGTGGCTCGCGGCTTCGGTCGGAACGGACGTATTCGCAATAGTGGCGGTGCGGGTGCGGGTAGCCGTCGGCGTACGGGTCGAGGAACGCGTACGGGTCGCCGTCGGTGGTGCAGTGTGGGTGAAGGTGCGGGTCTGCGTCGGTGTCGGTGTCGACGGCAGCACCATGCAGGCGCCGCATAGGCTGTGCACTTCCGCCGGGCTGAGGGCGCGATCGAAGAAGGCAACATTGTCGAGCCGACCGATCGAGCTGGACCAGCCGCTGGCATTGAGGCGCCACATCTGCCAGCGGGCGGTGCTGTCGCCATTCGGCGGCGGCAGGGCGCTGGTCGCGGCTTCCTGTACGCCGTTGACGAAGAGCTTGGCGCCGGCGGCGTCGAGTGTACCGGCAATACAATAGGTCGTCGCAGGCTGTACGGCGGTCGTGCTCATCAGAATCTGCTCACCGCCGGCGTGCCGAACGACGTGGGTGAAGCGGTGCGCGGAATCGTCGCGCACGCCCAGCATCTGGAGGAAATCGTCGGAGCTGTTGACCCGTCCGGCGAGGAAGTGGTTGGTCTGGTCGAAATTGGCGCGCCAGAACAGCAGCATGGTGTATTCCGAGGGCTGCGCCGATGCGGCGCACATCGTCCCGCCGCCACCCGGCGAGGCCACCTCCACCGAGAACCCCTGATCATTGAGAGTCAGAGGCGGACGACCATGGCGGACCGTCCCCTCGACATAGGAGCAATCCTGGTTGCCGGTGGAATCGATGCAATCGCCGCTGCTGTTGTCCATTCGATAGAAGCGAATGGGCGCTGCGT
>DASPMH010000442.1:0-3640 GCA_035627175.1 Terriglobales bacterium
GCGTCACCATTCCGGAAGGATTGACCGTAAGGCAGATCGCCGCCGAGCTGGAAGAGGCGGGCTTCGGCGGAAGCGATGAGTATCTTTGCGCCGCGCAGGACACAGGCCTTCTCAAGGAGGTCGGCGCCCCGGCGACCGGACTTGAGGGCTATCTCTTCCCCGACACCTACGCCTTTCCCCTGCATACCTCGCCCCGGGATATCCTGCGCGCCATGGTGCGCCGCTTCCGCGACCAGGTCGCCACCCTCGAGTCCCATCGCCAGGACAGCGAGCTCGGAGAGCTCGAGATGTTGACGCTGGCCTCGATCATCGAGAAGGAAACCGGCCTCGCTCCCGAACGGGCCGTCATCGCCGGCGTCTTCCACAACCGGCTGCGGGTCGGCATGCGACTGCAGTCGGATCCGACCGCGATCTACGGCTGGAAAGAGGGTCCGCCGACAGCCGCCGACCTCAAGGTCGACAACCCCTATAACACCTACATCTACGCCGGCTTGCCTCCTGGGCCGATCTGCAACCCCGGGCTCGCCGCGATGCGGGCTGCTTTGTCGCCTGCACCGACGCCGTACTTTTTTTTCGTCGCGCGCCCCGATGGCAGCCACGAATTCTCGACGACCCTCGAGGAGCACAACCGCGCCATTGCTGCGATCCGCCGCGCCGGCGGTTGAGATCCGCCATCCGGTCGTTCTTGCTCGGCTGATTTACACACCCGAGGGGAAGTGCGCTGCGGCTCCAAGCCATTTCCTGTTGGCGGAGGCACTTCGCTTCCCCTGGCGCACCCTTTGCAATTCCGGCCGTGCAGTCCGCGAGGACGAAAACACGAGTAGGAGTAGCACCGTGAAAGCTTGGCAACTGATCATTCTCACCGCGACTGCGATCGTTCTTTCCTCCTGGGTTTAGCCGTACGATGCGTGCATGTGGAAGGACGCGCTGCAGGCGATCCGCTCCGGGCTATGTCCCCGCTGTCGCCGCGGCCGCGTCTTCCGCGGTCGCATCCAGATGAACGAGACCTGTCCGCACTGCAGTCTCAAGTTCGAGCGTGAGCAAGGTTATTTCGTTGGGGCGATGTACATCAGCTACGCGATCGGCAGTGTCCTGATCGCCGCGCTGTGCCTGCTGGTTTGGATCGCCGCGCCGGGACTGTCCTTCGAGATGCGGCTACTGGCTGCGGCGCTGCTCGCGGTGCCGTTCTCGCCGGCTATCCTGCGTAGCTCACGGCTCCTGTGGATGTACTTCGATCGCGGCTTCGAATCCTATCTCGACGGAGACCCACCGAGGTAATTTCTTCGCCTGCCTCGCTCACGGCAGTGGCGCGCAACCCCAGCCGCGAGCAATCGCTTCCTCGTCGGCCCGACTCGTCGCCTTCTTGAACTTCGCCCCCGACACACCTCGGACGCGCCGCTCGCACTCGGCCCAGGTGGCATGACGAGCCAGCTCTCCGCCGACCAGACTCAAATACGAATAGGGCTTCGACCCATTGCCGGCGCTGCCTCGCGAGGACGGGGAAGACCCCTTGGCGCGCAGCGATGGCGACCTTGCGGCCGGGGTCGTCGATTCGACGTCGAGCGGATATCCCGCCAGCGGGCCGCGATAGAGCTCGACCGGCAATCCGTCGGCGAGGCCGGTGGCGATCTCATCGCAGCGCTCGTTGCCGGCGATCCCGGCGTGCCCGCGCACATGACGCCAGCTGACGGCGTTCTCCTTACCGCGCTCCTTGACCAGTGCATCGAGACCTTGCCAGAGCTCGCGGTTGAGCACCGGCTGTCCGCTCGCGGTAGTCCATCCCTTGCGCTGCCAACCGCGAATCCACTGGGTGATCCCCTGGATGAGGTAGCTCGAATCGGTATGCAACACGACCGGACCCGGCACCTGGCGCACTCGCGCCAGCGCCTGCAGCGCCCCGGTCATTTCCATCTTGTTGTTGGTGGTGTGGGCCTCGGCGCCACCGATCTCGAGCACTTGTTCGTCGGGCGTGACGATGATCGCGCCCCAGCCGCCCGGCCCAGGATTCCTCCGGGCCGCGCCGTCGGTGAAGATGATCGTCGGTCTCATCGCGCCTGCGCTACCCGGGCCGCCGCAGCGACAGGCTGCCCGGCTCGCAACTCCACTTCGCCGACCACGACGACGTCGCCTTCGGCCAACCCGCGGGTGATCCGCATTTTGCCGGCAGCGCTACCATTGGTCTCGACCGCGACTTGTTCGACCTGGCCCTCTCGCACGCGCCAGACGTAATAGCTGTCGGCACTGCGCTGCACCGCCTCGGCGGGAACCAAGATTCCCGGTGGTCCGCCCTTGCCGTTGCGATCGTCGCGCAGAAAGCTGACCCTCGCGCTCATGTCGGGCAGGAGCTTCTCGTCGGGATCGAGCACCCGCACCTCGACTTTCAGGGTGCCCTTCTGGCGATCGACCTGCGGATAGAGCTTGGCGACCTCCGCCTGGTAGCGAGCTTCCGGGTAGGCGTCGGGCGTAACCACGCTCGCTTGGCCCAAATGAATGCGCGGCAGATCGGTCTCATTGATGTCGACCTCGGCGCGCAGCTCGCTGAGATTTGCGATGCGAATCAGATCGCCCGACCCTTCGAAGCCGCCGGGCACGGCGATCTCACCGACCTCTTTGAGCTTCGCCAGGACTACGCCGTCGGTCGGCGCCCGCAAGGTGGTGTAATCGAGGCTGATGCGGGCTTGCTGCAGCTCTGCTTCGAGCTGCGCCACGGTCGCCGCGGCGACCGCCGCCTTGTTGATCAGCACATCGTACTCCTGAACCGACAGTACGCGATCTTGGCGCAAGGCTTGGCCGCGGCGCAGCTCGGCGCGGGCGAGCTCGGCATTGGCTCGCGCCAGAGCCAAGCCGGCTTCGGTTCGCGCCACCGCGGCGCGATAGTCGCGGTCGTCGAGCTGTACCAGCGGATCGCCGGCTTTGACGTGCTGGCCCTCCTCGACGAAATAACGATCGATGCGACCGGCGACGCGGACCCCGATCGAGACATACTGCTCGGCGGTCACGATATAGCCGGAGCCCGACAGCAGCGGCACCTCACCGGGCCGCTCGCGAGTTGCCGTGGCGGTGTTGACCGCCACCGGCCCGCGCGCCAGGGCGAAGTAAGCACCCGCGGCCAGCAACGGCAGCGCCGCCAACAACCACGGCCAACGCCGCCGCCGGCCGCGGCCGCTGCTGCTACTGCGGTCCAGCCGCAGCGCGGTCAGGTCCTGCCGCAGCTCACGAGGTCGCTCTTCGCCCATCTCCCCTCCTTCATCCTTTGCGCAAGGCCTCGATCGGTCGCAGCTGCGCCGCGCGCCATGCCGGTCCGAAGCCTGCTCCCATACCGATGACGCTGGTCAGCGCCAAGGCTCCGAGTAGATCGGTCATGCTGACGCGCAGGGTGACAACGTTGGTGGTGAACGTCGCCGCTCCGAACGCCACCCCACCGAGCGCCTGTTGCAAGAGCGCCGCAGCGACAAAAGACGCCAGCGCGCCGACGACGAAGCCCAACAACGACAGCAACACCGCTTCGATCTGAAAGGCGGTCAGAATTGCGGCGCGGGAAAAGCCGAGCGCGCGCAACGTGCCGATCTCCGCCGTGCGTGCCTGCACCGAGGCATACATGGTGTTGGCGGCGCCGAACCCCGCGCCGATGCCCGAGAGT
>DASPMH010000443.1:0-2984 GCA_035627175.1 Terriglobales bacterium
GGCGCGGTGGGCGGCGAGAATCCCCTTGTGGGCATCTTCGATGACGACGCACTGGCTCGGCGGTAAGCCGAGGCGCTCGGCTGCGGTCAAGAAGGCATCGGGCATAGGCTTGGCACCGAGATAGTCTTCGCGGCCGACCAGGTGTTGGAAGAAGCGGCGCAGGCCGAAACGCTCCATGACGAAATCGACGTCGAGCTTGTTGGAATTGGTCGCCAGCGCCATCGGGAACTCGGCACTGAGCCGCTCGAGCGCGGCGAGCGCGGCCGGCATCAGCGTCACCTCGCGGCAGAGGATGTCGTGGTAGACCGGGTGCTTGAGGTCGCGCAGCTCGTCGGCGGAGATCGGCATGCCGAGGTTCGCGGCGGCGTACTCCGGGCCGCGACCGGCGGCAATCCAGTGCTCGGCGTACTGCTCCTTGGTGACGGCGATCTGCCATTGCGCCAGGACTCGCGAGTAGGCCTTGTACTGCAGGCCTTCGGAGTCGATCAGCACTCCGTCGAGGTCGAAGATTACGCCGGGCATGGTGCTCCCTAACCCTCCCCCGTTCGCGGAAAATGCTCACGGGGGAGGGGAACGGATGGGTACCCCGGTCTAGCCGACTACTTTGACGGACTTGATCAGTACCGGCTCGGTGGGGACGTTCTGGTGGCCGCCTTTGTTGCCGGTGGCGACGGCTTCGATCTTCTTGACCACGTCGAGGCCTTCGACGACCTTGCCAAAGACGGCGTAGCCGAAGCCCTGGTTGCTGGTATCGCGGTGATCGAGGGCGACGTTGTCCTTGGTGTTGATGAAGAATTGCGCCGTCGCGCTGTCGACCACGTTGGTGCGCGCCATGGCGATGGTGCCGACGGTGTTCTTCAGACCGTTGGCCGCCTCGTTCTTGATCGGCGCCTTGGTCGGCTTCTGCTGCATGTCCGGGGTGAAACCGCCGCCCTGGATCATGAAGTTCGGAATCACCCGATGGAAGATGGTGCCGTTGTAGTGGCCATCGTTGACGTAGGCGAGGAAGTTGGCGGTCGAGACCGGCGCCTTGTCGCCGTCGAGCTCGATCTTGATGTTGCCGAGGGAAGTTTCCATCAGAACCATTTTCTTACCTCCTTGTGCGCTTGCGACTGCGGCTACGCCGAGCACCAGCGCGGCGGCGATGATGGACTTGATCATCGGTATGCTCCTCCTTTGAGCTGGTTGGGAAGTCGCGGTTCATACCAGCGACAGCCAACCGCGCAAGGGGGTGCTCAACGCCGCAACGACGGGCAGCCGGCGAGCAGCTCGTTGACCGCTGCCAGCAGCTCATCGACGGTCACGGCGCTGTCACCGTTGCCATCGATCGCGGGGCAATCGGTACTGTCGCTCTCGCCGAGGATGATCACTACGCCGCGGAGCAGCTCGTCGACGGTCACCGCGCCATCGGCGTTGCAATCGCCGGCGCAGGTGTCGGCGTGGGTCGGTTGGACGATCGCGGTCGCCGTCGGCGTCGGTATCGCCATCTGGGTTACCGTCGGCGTCGCCAGAATGGCACCACACGAAGCGACGTCCTCCGCGTCGACCAGCCCGTCGTCATCGTTGTCGAGCCCGTCTTCGCACAACGCCGCGCCCAACAGGATCGTGCTGGGCACGCTGTCGCTTTCGGGTGAGCTGACCGTGCCTTTGCCGAGCGGCAAGGGCAGCGCATCGGAGCCGAAGCGGCGCTCGACGTGATCGCTCCACCCGTCGTTGTCGGAATCGACATGTGCGGTCGCCCACCATTTCAGACGGCACTGGTTTGCACCGAAGCGTAGCGAAAGGCCGCCGACGGCGTGCTCGGTCACTTCGTCGCCGTCGGCATCGAAGAGTACTCCGTCGAGCGACAGCGTGCCGCCGCCCTCGAGTGGGTAGTCGACCAGAGCGAAGCGGTTGCCCGCGACCGCGATGTTCACCGGAAGGTCGCGTCGGATCTCCGCGACCGAGCCGCAACCGAGACTGCTGCTGCCGAGATGCAGCACGGCGCCGCCATCGTCGGCCAGACGGAACCACAAAGCCTCACCGTCGGAGTGTCGGCCGGCGAACAGGCTCGGCCTCGAGAGACCGGCGGGCTCGAAGGGCTGGCAGGCGTTCTCGCCCGCGTCGGCTGCGCCGTCGCCGTCATTGTCGTACCAATCGCGACAGGTACCCGGCCCGATCAAAGTAGTCGTCCCGATGCTTTTGTTTTCGGGCGTGCTCCCCTCGCGGTAGCGATCGGAGCCGAGATCGTGCTCAGCGAGATCGGCCCAACCGTCGCCGTCGCTGTCGAGCAAGGCCGTCGCTGCCCACTGGAAGTTGCAGCGGCCACCGTCCTTACCGGCAGATAAGCCGCCGATCGCCTGATCGAGCAAGCCGTCGCCGTCGACGTCTTCGAGGACACCGTCGATGTCGAGAGTCAGGGCACGAGCCGGCAATTCGAGGTTCTGTCCTGCGAACCGACCGCCGCTGATCGCCAGCGCCGGGTCGGGCTGCACCAGAAAGCCCGAGGTTTCGCTAAAGCCGCACGACAAGCGTGCCGCGCCGATTTCGACCACGGCACGACCGTCGGCGGAGGTGCGAATGTACATGCGGTCATCGGCGCTGTGACGACCGAGCAGCGTCACCGGCGGGCAATTGCGGGGAAACCAGCCGACGGTGTAGGCGCCGGTGCCACTGCCGAAGCAAGGATTGGCGAGCACGGTGTAGACCCCCGACTTGGGAAGCACCACGGCACGGCTGGTGGCGCAACCGGAGCCGACCACGCTTTCGGGGACCGGCAAACCCTCGGGATCGAAGATGCGCAGCTCGACACCGTCGAGGCTGTCGCTACTTTCGCTGATCTCGAGCCGCACGGTGTCGCCGGCAGTCCCATCGAAGCGATAGGAGTCGACCTCACCGGGCGCAGCGAAGGAAGCCGGCGAGCGCTCTCCGCAGAGCAGCTGCGTGCCGCAATTTTGCGCGATCGCCGAGACGTTGCTCAGGGTCAAGGCATAGGCCACAGCTTC
>DASPMH010000444.1:0-3789 GCA_035627175.1 Terriglobales bacterium
GAAGAGGAACTCGGGCTCGCTGAAAGGCAGCGGCAGTCCGGGAATGAAGCGGTCCCCGCTGTAGAGTGGTGCGACGGAGACGACGACATACGGCAACGGATTGCTCGGATTGTTACCGCCGAGCTGGCTGATGTTGGCGGAGTTGGCACCGCCGCCGGTGCCGCTCATGAAGACCAGAATCGGCCAGCCGCCGGCAGGCGCCGGGCCGCAGGGGAAGGTCATCGACAGCAGCACATCGCTATGGCCCTGCTGCACCGCGACGCCGTCGACGACGACGATGTCGCCGCCGTTCGACAGGTACGGATAGGTGCCCGCTTGCCAGCGCGGCAGCCGCACCTGACCGGTGACGGTAGTGCGCAGCGCGCCGCCGGAGCAGTTGCCCTGGTTGCGACTGAGCGGGGTCGGCTGCGGCAACGCATTGACCGCGGCGGCGATGGCTTCGAGCTCACCGGTGACGTCCTGGGTCGTGAAGACGGTGAACGCCACCACATCCGAGCTGCTCCAGCTGGTGTGGTTGGTGACGTAGTCGTAGACATCGGCACGTTGCGCCTGCAGCGCCGCCCATTCGCTCGCCTCGACCGGCTTGTCCGCGTCCCACGCCTGATCGAGCTCGCTCAACAGCGGCGCCGGCAACAGCGGGACACCGCCGGTCGATTGCAGGCCATTGAACAAGATCGCCGCATAGCGGGTCTCGCCCAACAGCGGATGCCCCGGATACGGGAGGAGGCTGAGCAGGTCCGGCGGACGCAGCTGGCCGACGTTCTCCTTGAAATTCATCAACAGCGGAGTGCGCGGGGCGGCCGGATTGTCGAGGTTGACCAACATGACGGCCGAGTCGGCTGCCGTGCTCGCCTCCGGGCCGGGCAGCGACGCAGGATCGAGCGGACCGGCTGTCTGGAAGAACACTGCCGAGTTGGTGCCGAACCCCTTGGTGATTGAACCGCCGACAGCGACGATGCCGTCGACGGTCGGATTGTTGACCGGCAGTGGATAGCCGGCGAGATCGAGAGATCCGTCGGCCAACAAGCGGATGTCGTTCGGCCATGGCATCGAGAAGTAGCCACGGCTCTGGTCGGGCTCCATGCGGATATGGGCGACGCGAGCGCAGCTGATCGGCACACCGCGGCGAGCAATCAGACGGCGACCGCCGTTGCGCAGCTCGCGGAAGTTGATGCGCGAGCCGTCGGCGAGGGAAAAGCGGGTGCACATGCGATGCACCGAGCTGTCGATCGCGTTGCGAATGGTGACCATGGCGACGACCCCATTGGCCGCCGAAGCGAGATCGGCGTCGGCCAGGCGCATCGTCCACGACGGCACATCGCCGAGGGCGTGAGCCTTTACTTTGAGGCGCCTGCCATTGGTGATCAGGAGCTTGTCGATATTGGTGCCGTCTTCGAACTTGGCCGACTTGTCATCGTTGAGCTGCCATGCCGACTTCTGCGACAGATTGAGTCGGGCAAGATTTCCGGGAGCGTCGCTGAAGAAGATTTCGACCGCCCCATCCAGGTTGTAGGCCGGACCGGCGGCGCCCTTTTGAATGCCGAGGTCGCGGCTAGCTGAGTAGGTCAGCGCGGTCTTGTCCGGCGTATCGACGATCACCAGCGAGCTGGCGCGGATGCCGAGGTCGGCGGCCGGCGCAGAGGTAGACAGCGACAGCACCAGCAGTGCTGCGATGGGCAAACTTTTTCTGATCATGGAACCCCTTTATGTGACCGGCGAACCTAGTAGCGCGGGTGACGGTTCGTCAATGGAATACTTCCGGCAGGCCCGGAGAGCTATAGCGTGCGCTCTCCGAGCGCACTTGGCCAACAGCGCGCGCTACAGCCCTGGGGAAATGGTTGCCTTGGGATCGGAATTGGCGGAGATCACCGCGATCATGAAGACCACTGAGGGCTTTGCCCTGTTCGATACTGCCATCGGACGCTGTGGCATCGCTTGGAACGGGCCGGGGGTGATCGGGGTACAACTGCCGGAAGGTGGCGCGGCCGCGACTCGCGCTCGGATGCGCCAGCGCTTCCCGGCTGCAGCCGAGAGCCCACCGCCGCCGGCCGTCGCTGCAACGATCGCCGCAATCACCGCGCTGATGCGAGGCGAGCGGCCCGACCTGTCGTCGGTCGCGCTCCACATGGACGCGGTGCCGCCGTTCCACCGCCGCGTCTACGAGCTGGCGCGCAGCATCCCCGCGGGCTCTACCCTCTCCTACGGTGAGCTGGCGCAGCGGCTGGGCGCAGCCGGGGCCGCGCGCGCGGTCGGCCAAGCGATGCGCCGCAATCCCTTTCCGATCCTGGTGCCGTGTCATCGGGTTCTCGCCGCCGGCGGCAAGAGCGGCGGCTTCACCGCCAACGGCGGCGTCGATACCAAGCTCAAGATGCTCGCCATCGAGCGGCGCGAGGTGCTCGGTACCCCCGGCGCGGTCGCCAGCGAGCGGTTCGGCTTCGATCCCGCCGCGGCGGTCGAGCAGCTGCGGCAGGCGGATAAGACCTTGGCGCGCTTGATCGGCAAGGTCGGGCCATTGCGAATGGAGATCAAACACACCGCCAGTCTGTTTGCCGCGCTGGCGGAGGCGATCGTCTACCAGCAGCTGAGCGGCAAAGCCGCGGCGACCATCTACGGGCGCGTGTGCAGCTTGTTCCCGAAGTCCGCCGGCGGCCCGACGCCGCGCGACATCTTGCGCGCGGCCGACGACAAGCTGCGTGGCGCAGGCTTATCGGGATCGAAGTTGCTGTCGTTGCGGGATCTGGCGCGCCGCGCCGAGGCGGGCGAGATTCCGGCACTGGCGGAGCTCGAGCAGATGAAGGACGAGGAGATCGTCGAGCGGCTGACGGCGGTGCGTGGCATCGGCAAATGGACAGTCGAGATGCTGTTGATGTTCCGGCTCGGCCGGCCAGACGTGTTGCCGGTCGACGATTACGGCGTGCGCAAGGGGTTCGCCATCGCCTTCAAGAAGCCTGAGCTTCCGTCGCGACAGGAGGTGGAGAAGCGCGGCGACCGCTGGCGTCCGTATCGCACCGTGGCGAGTTGGTATCTTTGGCGGGCGAATGAGTTGTAGGGAGAACTTCTGAAATCCCCCGTGCCTTTGGCGCTGCCCTCTTTGTAAAGGGGGCGCACACCTGATCTTAAAGCGGAGATGCTGATGCGAAGATGGTTGGTGATTGTTGCGGCGCTTGGTTCTCTGGTCGCTTGTGGCGACGACGACGATTGGAAAGATCGGCGCGTGCCCAGCGCCACGCCGCCGCTGAGCATCGGCGCGGCGCAGCAGCGGCCGGCGGCGGTGGTGCTACCCGAGGACTACGACATCACCAAGCAGTATCCGCTGGTGATCCTGCTGCATGGCTTCGGCGTCAGCGGCTCGATCCAGGACTTCCTCTTGCAACTGTCGGCCCGCACCACCAGCCATCAGTTCATCCTGGTGCTCCCCGACGGCACTCGTAACAGTGCAGACCAGCGCTTCTGGGATGCGACCCCCGAGTGCTGCAACTTCACCGGCGCGCCGGTCGACGATGTCGGCTACCTCGCCGCGCTGATCGAGGAGGCGAGCGAGATCTACGCCGTCGACCGTTCCCGTGTGCGGCTCACGGGTCACTCGAACGGCGGCTACATGAGCTACCGCTACATCTGCGAGCATCCGATTCGCGTCGACCGCATTGCAGTACTCGCCGGCTCGACCTTCATCGACGCCGCCGACTGCGACGATCCCGAGCCGGTCGACATCCTGCACATGCACGGCACCAACGATCAGACGATTTTGTACGACCGCAATCTGCCGCCCGACGCCGACAGCGGCGCGGT
>DASPMH010000445.1:0-5274 GCA_035627175.1 Terriglobales bacterium
GCAGCGGCCGGATGCGCAGTAGCTCGCGCCGTTCCTGCGGCGTGATCACCGTCAGCCACGAGTTTTCGGCAGTGCTATCGACCTCGCTCATCTGTCTCGCCCGTTACCCTCGCTCCCAACCCTAGTCAATCGCGGCATGCCTTCCACGTCTAGCTGCCGTCGAGCTTGTGTAGCCTAGGCCTTGGCGCAGGTGAAAGGCGGCGGCAGGCGCGCTGCGCATCGAGCGTGCGCCCGCGGCGCTGAGGCTTTCGCCGGCGAAAGCCTCAGGCCTTTGGGAAAGGGGGGCGGGCGCTTAGAGGATCTCGGCGCGCATCGGGGTGCGGCGGAGGAAGCGATAGAGCTGGGCGGGGCGGTGGTTGCCGCGGCGTTGCGCGGCGAGCGGCTGCAGCAGCCCGGCGGCGAGCAGCTTCTTGCGGAAGTTGCGGCGGTCGAGCTGGCGACCGAGGATGACCTCGTAGACGTTCTGCAGGTCGGCCAAGGTGAACTGGCGCGGCAGCAGGCTGTAGGCGATGTTGGTGTAGCCGAGCTTCGCCTGCAGGCGTTCGCGAGCGTATCGAGCGATCTGTCGGTGATCGTAGGCGAGCGGCGGCAGCTGGTGCACCGGCGCCCAACGGGCGCCGGCATACTTGGTATCTCCCCCCCTCCTTTGCACGGTGGGGACAAGGGGGAGGTCGGAGGCTGCCGCCACTTCGGGGACAAGGGCGAAATAGGCGATGGAGACTACGTGGGCCTCGGGATCGCGGCCAGGATTGCCGAAGGTGCGCAGCTGCTCGAGGTAGACGTCGCGGATGCCGGTCTGGGCCGCCAGCTCGCGCCCCGCGGTCTGCTCGGGCGGCTCACCGATCGGTACGCGGCCGCCGGGAAACGCCCAGCGCCCGGCGAAGGGACCGTCTTTGACGCGCACCAGCAGAGCTTTGAGGGTGTGTTCCTCGATGGTGAAGATCACCACATCGACAGCGACGCTCGGCGTCGCAGCCTTCAACTCCGTGCCCCCAATTGTTTCTAACGCAGAGGGCGCAGAGGCACGCAGAGCAGGACAATTCAGATCGGCCACAGCGACCTCTGCGGTGAAGAGAGTCAGCGACTCAGCTCGAGCATCCGCTCGAGCGAGCGCGCCGCCGCCAAGCGCACCGGCTCGGCGAGACGGATCTCGTACTGCATGTTCTCGAGCGCTTCGCGGGTAGCGTCGAGGGTGATCATCTTCATGAACTGGCAGAGCTTGCAGGCCTTGTAGAAGCGCTTCTCCGGCACCTCGAGGATCAGCTTGTCGGACAGGCCGCACTCGGTGACGATCAGGAATTCCTCGGCATCGCTCTCTTTGGCGTAGCGCATCATGCCGCTGGTGCTGAGCACGGCATCGGCGATCTCGACGACGTCGGAGCGACATTCCGGGTGGACCAGCACCTTGACGTTGGGCATCGCCCGCTTGATGCGCAGCACGTTCTCCGCAGTGATCTGGTGGTGTACGTAACAGTTGCCGTTCCAGGCGATGATGTTCTTCTTGCTCTGGCTCTGCACGTAGCTGGCGAGGTGCTCGTCGGGGACGAACAGGATGTTGTCGGTCGGCAGCGACTCGACGATCTGCAGGGCATTGGACGAAGTGCAGCAGACGTCGACGACGGCTTTCACTGCGGCGGTAGTGTTGACGTAGGCGACCACCTGTAGGTCGGGATAGATGCGGCGCAGCTCGTCGCGTCGTTCGACCAGTGCCTCGGCGTCGACGCTGTCGGCGAGCGAGCAGCCGGCGCGCAGATCCGGGATCAGCACGGTTTTGTCGGGGCTGAGGATCTTGGCGCTCTCGGCCATGAAGTGCACGCCGCAGAGCACGATGACGTTCTGCTCGACCTGGGTGCCGCGGCGGGCGAGCTCGAGCGAGTCACCGACGAAATCGGCGACCTCGAAAATTTCGGGACGCTGGTAGTTGTGGGCGAGGATCACCGCGCCGCGTTCGCGCTTGAGCTGGTGGATGCGGGCGATGTTGTCGACCATGCCGCGACAGAGCTCTTCGCTGTAGAGCTCGGGTTGATCGAGCGCGGCGAGCTCGCGCGAGAGCTGGGCCGCACTTTTGACTTGAAGAGATTCCATCCGGATGACCTCCGTAAACCTTTGCGTAGGAAGTACACTTAGCAGTCGAATCAAGCAACTCCCCAGGTGGCCCCTTGCCAAAGCGGACAGCGCCGCAGGCGCGGGGCATTTCTAGGAGTCTTGAATCGAGCACGGCGCGCCTGCCGCCGTCTTCCACCTTCGCCGAGGCTACGGTGGGCGAGACCGACGGCAGCTACACCGGCAGCGGGCCTTGCCGCCGTCGTCCACCTCGCCAAGGCAGCGGTGGACCAACCCGTAGGGTTACAAGCCTAGGATGCGGATCGAGGTGGTCGCCTTGTGGCGGCGGTTGAGATTCATCAGCAACGCCGTGGTGCCCTCGAGGAAGCGGGCGTTGCGCAGCGGCCCGGCGTCGATGCCGCGCAAGGCGGTCATCCTCGCCGTCAGCGATACCATCGTCGCCGTGGCATCGGCGGAGTCGCTGCAGAAAAGGATGTCGCCGGCCAGCGGATGGGTGATGTGGAGCAGCTCCTCGGCGCTCAAGTTCTTGAAGCCGCTGACCACGATCGACTGCGGCGCGAGCTCGCAGATCCATTCGGCGGTCGAGCCGGCGGGCAGCGGCTCGATGGCGAACTGCCCCTGGACGCGCACGATCGGGTTGGTGACGTCGAGGATCATCCGGCGCGGCAGCAGAGGAGCGATCTCGGCGAGCAACTCCGGGAGCGCGCGGAACGGCACTACCGGGCAGATCACTTCCGCCGACCCGGCGGCATCGGCGTTGGCAGCACCGACGATCCGCCCGCCGCCCTCGACGCTCAGCAGCAACTGATTGAGCTCGCCGGCGGCCTGGGCGGCTCGCTGTGGATCGCGCGAGCCGAGCAGCACGTCGATGCCAGCCATCGCCAGACGCAACGCCAAGCCGCGGCCTTCCGGGCCCGTACCACCCAAGAGAGCGATCGACCTCATAACAGCTCCCGCGAAATCGCCGGGCGTCTATCATGTTGCCGACAGAGGGCAAAGCCTGCATTTAGAAGTGATGGCTGTCACTCCCATCGCTCCGGCCCAGGGACGTCTCGGGGTGTTGCTGGTCGGCCTCGGCGCCGTCAGCAGCACCTTCATCGCCGGCGTCGAGCTGATCAAAAAAGGTCTCGGCAAGCCGATCGGCTCGCTGACCCAGCTCGGCACCATTCGGCTCGGCAAGCGCACCGAACGGCGGACGCCGTTGATTCGCGATTTCGTTCCGCTGGCCGGTCTCGAAGACCTCGTCTTCGGAGCCTGGGACATCTTCCCCGACGACGCCTACATCGCCGCGGCCCGCGCCGACGTCATCGAGCGCTCGATGTTGGCCCAGATACAGAGCGAGCTGCAGCAGATTCAGCCGATGCCGGGCGTCTTCGACCAGGAGTTCGTCAAACGGCTGCACGGGGTGCACATCAAAGCCAAGGCGAACAAGATGGATCTGGTCGACGCCTTGCGGCGCGACATCGATGAGTTTCGCCGCCGCAGTGGCGCGTCGCGGCTGGTGATGGTGTGGTGCGGCAGCACCGAATCGTATTTGCGGCCGGCCGAGGTACACCAGTCGCTGGCGAGCTTCGAGCGCGGGCTGCGCGAGGACGCCGCCGAGATCACCCCGAGCATGCTGTACGCCTATGCGGCGCTGTCTTGCGGCGTACCGTTCGCCAACGGAGCGCCGAATCTGACGGTCGACTTACCGGCGATGATCGAGCTGGCCCAGCGCGAGCGCGTGCCGATCTGCGGCAAGGACTTCAAGACCGGCCAAACCTTGATGAAAACCATCGTCGCGCCGGGGTTGAAGGCGCGCGCGATCGGCTTGAACGGCTGGTTCTCGACCAACATCCTCGGCAACCGCGACGGCGAGGTGCTCGACGACCCGGGCTCGTTCCGCACCAAGGAGGAGAGCAAGCTCTCGGTGCTCGACGTGATCCTGCCGCGCGATACCCTGCCCGAGCTCTACGAGCACTATGTGCACAAGGTCAACATCCACTATTACCCGCCGCGCGGCGACAATAAGGAGGGGTGGGACAATATCGATATCTTCGGTTGGCTCGGCTACCCGATGCAGATCAAGATCAACTTTCTCTGCCGCGACTCGATCCTGGCCGCGCCGCTGGTGCTCGATCTGGCGCTGTTCCTCGACCTGGCTCAGCGCGCCGGCCGCAAGGGCATCCAGGAGTGGCTGTCGTTCTACTTCAAGAGTCCGCAAACGGCCCCCGACCTGTACCCGGAGCACGATCTGTTCATTCAGTTGATGAAGTTGAAGAACACCCTGCGGTCGTTGCGCGGCGAGGAGCTGATCACCCACCTCGGTGCCGAGTACTACGACTGACCGGCGGTCGGGGGAGGGGACCGGATGGTGTCTCCCAGGTTCCTTGCTGCGGATATTTGCCTTGACACCAGGGCCGTGAAAAGTGCACTACAGGCGCGGAAAATTCGCGGTTCGATAGGCGAATCAACGATTTGAGGGGAGGCAGCCAGGATGACGAAATCGCAATTGGTGCAGAAGTTGGCCGACGGTGCCGAGATCAGCAAGAAGCAGGCGAGCGCCGTACTCGAAGAGCTGGTGGCGACGACGATCGGCACGGTCAAGAAGGGCGACCCCGTCAAGATTCCCGGGCTCGGTATCTTCCGCAAGGTGCAAACCAAGGCGCGCAAGGGACGGAACCCTCAGACCGGCGAAGAGATCAACATCCCAGCTCGCAAGAAGGTCCGTTTTACCGTCTCCAAGACCTTCAAAGAATCCGTTCTCGGCGCGCGCAAGAAGTAACCCTCCGCGGGGTTCATCTGCGACAATCCAGGCGACGTAAGCGTCGCTGATCAGAGAACCAACCACTTTTCATTTGGCTAATGGCAGCAGCGCGGGGTAGATACCGCGCTTTTTTGGGAGGTGGGGGAGCATTATGACTGATCGTTCTTCTGGATTGTTCGAACCCGACGCACTGCTTCCGGCACAGTTCTACGCCGCCTTCCGCGGCGGCTCGGCGGTCCGGGGTGAGAAGCGGCTGATGCTCGCCGTCCTTCAAGATGCCCTCGACTGCTATCAGAAGTATGCCTTCGCCATCGATGGACCCGGCAAGCAGCTCTTCGCCGACGCCGACTCGTGGATCACCAGCGAGGACCGCGACTGGTACTTCTCGTTCGAGAATATCTGCGACACCCTCGAGATCAATCCGCAGTACCTGCGCCGCGGCGTCGAGCAGTGGCGCCAGCATG
>DASPMH010000446.1:0-2042 GCA_035627175.1 Terriglobales bacterium
TTCGTCGCCGCCGTCCACAGGCGGCGCAAGAGCGAACAGATCGCGCCAGAATTCGATTCCGCTATCGGCGATCCCACCAACACTGCCGGCAAAACCGCCGTTGCCGACCTCGCTATCACTGTCCATGCCGTCACGTATCCAGTCGCGCTGCGCATCCGGCATCGCCACGATCACCAAACGTGCAGGCGGCTCGGGAAGACGCAGCACGACGAAGCCGCCTGCTGCGATTCCGACCGCGGCGAGCTTCGCGAGCAGCGCGAACCATCCGGTGCTAACTCCCTTGTATTGCATGGCGAAAGCTAGACTTCCC
The DNA here is from genome assembly GCA_035627175.1 of Terriglobales bacterium. Lineage (GTDB taxonomy): Bacteria > Desulfobacterota > Binatia > HRBIN30 > HRBIN30 > DASPMH01. The sequence goes on from DASPMH010000446.1 coordinate 311, forward strand.
TTTGCTCGGTCTCTACACTACGCGTGCGATAGCCGCCACCCGCGATCACTCGACATGAGCCGAACTCCCGCCAGCAGGCCTGATGTGCCACTCGTGTCGATCGTCGTTCCCTGTTTCAACGAGGAAGGATGTGTCGACGAGATGATGCGGCGTCTGCTCGCGGCACTCGAAGCTCTCGCGTGTCGTTGGGAGATCGTGCTCGTCGACGATGGTAGCCGCGACGGCACGCTGGCCGCGATGCGCCGCCATGCCGAGGCCGATGCGCGCATCGGATACGTCTCCTTCTCCCGAAATTTCGGTCATCAGATGGCGCTGTGGGCCGGAATGGAGCGTGCACGCGGAGATGCCGTGGTCTCGCTCGACGGCGATCTCCAGCATCCCCCCGAACTCATCCCGGAGCTCTTCGAGCTCTGGCGCCGCGGCTACGACGTCGTCTACACCGTACGCGAAGGCAACGAAGGCCACGCGCTCAAGGAGCTCGTGTCGGCGGGGTTCTACTGGCTGCTTCGCAAGCTGACGGGCGTGGAAGTGCCCACGGGCGGGGCAGACTTCCGCCTCCTCGATCGCAAAGTCGTCGATGCGCTCCTGGCCTGTGACGAGCGCTTCATCTTCGTGCGCGGCCTGGTCCCGTGGCTCGGCTTCAAGCGCAAGGCCGTCGCCTACAAGGCTCGCGAGCGCTTTGCCGGCAGCACCAAGTACGTGCTGACGCGGATGTTCAAGTTCGCGCTGGACGGCATTTTCTCGTTTTCTACGGTTCCCCTGCGGCTGATCTCCTTCCTCGGAGTCGCCACCATCGCGCTGGGGATCCTCTACGGGTTGTACTCGATCTGGATCAGGGTTTTTACGGATGCGGCCGCCACCGGCTGGACCTCCCTGGTGGTCCTCGTGCTGGTGTTCAGCGGCACGCAGCTTCTCAGCCTGGGAATTCTGAGCGAGTATGTCGGTCGCATCTACGAAGAAGTGAAACATCGACCGCGATACATCGTCGCGGAGGCGCAGCAGCCTGCGCCGGACATCAACGAAGCGGAGGCATCCTCGTGAACCATTCCAACTTCAAGCTCGCCCTCACCTCGGTTGCTCTCTCCGCCGCCCTTGCCGGATGCGGTTGGGGAATCTTCGATTGGGGCGGCGGCGGCGGCGGCAACAACGATCGAGTCACTGTCGTCGGCACCATTCGCGACGTTTCCCCCGAAACCACGCGCGACATCGTCGTGTTCGTGTTCAACGTGAGCGGGAACAACAACAACGGCAACGGTCAGCTCTGCCCGTGCCCGGAGCTGCCCTGCAACCTGAATTCGGGCGAAGGCGTGGTCGTGGAAGACGGCGAAGTCAGCTTCGAGCTGAACCGTCTGGCCAACGGCTCCCTCCGCGTCGTCTTTTTGCTCGACAATCCCGGCAACGAGGCCGATGCCACCATCGACGACGGCGACATGGTCGCCATTCTGGATGATGAAGGCTGCGACCTCAGCAACGTCCGCAACCGCAGCATCGTCACGCTCGACGACCTCGATATCGAGTTCGCTCCCATCGACATCGACGACGACCGGTGCGGCAACGGCAACGGCAACGACGATACGACGACGACGACCGAGGACGACAGTTGCGACGTCGTCGATCCTCCCGCTCCCGGCCGCGCGCGGGCCGATTCGATCGAGATCGACCTCGACAACGACGACAACGACGACAACGACAACGTCAACTGACGGCTACATGTAGGACCCGCCGGTCACGA
>DASPMH010000447.1:0-2336 GCA_035627175.1 Terriglobales bacterium
TGTTCTTCTACAACGGTGTCAGCGAGTTGGTCGGCAGAGGAATGGCGGGCGGTTTCCCTCGCTTCGGCTACCCGGGATTCCCCGGCTGGTTGTTGTTCCTGATCGGCTTGATCGAGATCGCCGGCGCGATCGGCATGCTCATCCCGAAGCGAGCCGCCGAGGCGGCCTCCTTCCTGATCGTCGTCATGCTCGGAGCGCTGATCATGCACATCCGCTCCGACGAACACGCCTTCGTCTGGCCCTTGCTGGTGCTGCTGATGCTCGGCGGTCTGGTCTCGTTGCGCGCCGAGGAAGCGAAAGAGAGCTAACCCGAGCCGGGACGGTGCCGCGGCGGCTGCCGCATGCGCACGATCTGGATCCGACCGAAGCTGCGGTGATCGATCCATTGCTGGCGCGGTAGACCTTGGGTCAGCGGCGACTTGTTGTTCCAGCCGGTCGAAAGCACCCAGATTTCGTCGCCGGCGCGAAAGCCGTACTGCCGGGCCGTCGCCGGTACGGCGCTGCGCAACGAGCGCGGTGAGAGCTCCCACTGCGGTGGCCGTACGCGCACGAAAGACAGGCCGATCAGCTCCAGGTGGGGTCGGCCACGCCCGCGCCAGCGCGTCACCGGCTCCCCATGGCGGCGCAGATAATAACTGATCGCATTGCCGCTCTGCCCATCGATGAACAGCGTCGCGCCGGGGGGCACCTCGTTGCGCAGATAATCTACTGCCGCACGCACGTGCTGCGGGTCGTAGACCTTGGGATTGTTGTTGGGCACTCGCACGATCAGGCTGACGATGGTCACGGCGATGGCGGCAACGCCGGCGAGTCTCTCGCGCCCACGGAGCAGGGCGGCCGCGCCGGCACCGACGCCGGCGGCGGCGAGCGGCAAGAGAAAGTTGGTGTGTCGGCTGCGCCCGCTGGGGTAAGCTCCTTGCGCCGCCGCGGCGAGGCTGACCAGGAACGGCAGCAGCAACAGCAGGGTTGCCCAGCCGCCGTAGCGGCGCGGTCCGCACGTCGGCGACAGGCGATTGCGGAGCAGCTGATAAATGCCGGCGAGGAAGAGCGCCGCTGCCGCCAATGCCGGCGCGGTACCGGTCTCGATGTGCTGCCAGATACCCAAGGCGATTCGTCCTAGGAACTCGACAAAGCTCTCACGACCCCAGACCCCGGCACGGACCCACCACAGCGTCTCGCCGCGCGTGATCCGCCCGCTGTGCTCAGCGCCATGGATGAACAGTGCCCAGCCCGCGACTGCGATCACCATCGCCTGCCCGATCGCCCAAGGCATCAGCCAGCGGCGCGCGGGTAGCGTAGGCAACAGCCGCGCGCAAACGTAAATGCCGAGCGCCGCGGCGACGAAGATCATCGAGTAGTGACTGAGCACCGCTGCCGCCATCGCCAAAGTCAGCGCCGTCAGTGGCCGCCAGCTGCGCTGCTGTACGAATGCCTCGACGGCCCACAGGGTTGCGGTCTCGAAGAGCCACAGCCCGGCATACGGCCTCACCTCGCTGGCGATGCCGAGCAGAGCAAACGAGCTGAGCAGAAATCCGGCGCCGCAGAGCGCGGCGGTCGAGCCGGCCAGCAGCTCAATCCAGCGATAGGTGAACCAAACCCCCAGACCCGCCGCGACAACACTCGGCAAGCGCAAGGCGGTCGGGCTGTCGGCGAGCTGCGACACTAGCGACAGCAGCATCGGCCACAGCGGGGGATGCGGATGGCGGCGCGCCGCGACGTAGGCTTCCTCGACCGTGTCGGCAGCGATGCTCGGGTAGAAGGTCGCCTCGTCGGGATTGAGATAGGCCGCGCTGGCCCAATACAGAGCCACGGCCGCGTAGACCGAGATCAGGCCCAAGACCAAGGTGCCGCGCTGCGCTGCGGAGAGCGGGCGGGTCAGGATGTTGGCAGCGCCGGCATTCAAGGTCCGCAGCCGTTAGAGCGCCGCTGCCGCAGCGTCAAGTCGGCGTTTCAAATCCTCGAGGACTTCCTGCTGATGTACTGATGCAGCTCGCCGGCGAGGTCGGCCTCCTCGATCGGAGTTGCGCCGGCCGCAACCAAGCCCGCGTTCTCACCGTACCACGACAGCACCGTCTGCCCTTGGTCGAGCGCCTGCAGACACACCCGCTCGATGATGCCACCGGGGCGGACCTCGACCGCGACGATGACGTCGGCGAGAGCGGCGATGATCTCGTCGCGGCGCTGGCCATTGTGAGCGACGGCGTGATCCATCAATCGGAATGGCGACACCACCAGGGTTCGCGAACGATCGAGCGGGCCGCGACCAGGACCGAAGCCGAACGGATCGCGCTCGGTGTGGGCGCCGAAGGTCGCGAAGATACCGCGATCGAGCGCGA
>DASPMH010000448.1:0-2997 GCA_035627175.1 Terriglobales bacterium
CGGCGCCGATCTTCTGAACCGCCAGCAGCACCGTCCAAGCTGCGCCGAACGCGATGATCGCCACCAGCGCCCGCGACAATGCCCCGACGATCCGATTTCCTGGCGCGTCACCCGGCTCGGCCAAGGCGGCTTGGCCCTTCCATAGATAGCTCGCGGCGACGGCAGAGGCGGTCGCGAACAAAAACCACGACTCCAAGTAGAACTTGAAGATGGTGTTCATCCGGTCCCATACCCACACCAGCTCGGTGCCGGTGGTCACCGCAAAGGCGAAGGTGGCAAAGGCGAGCGGCAGCCGCCATTCTCGCCGGGTCCCCGGCGACAACAACGCGGTCAGGCCCATCAGGAACAGTGAGGCGAGCACGGCGCGCGTCGAAATTGCAGTGGCGACCGCGAGCAACACCAGAGCGAGCGCGACCACGACATACCGAACAGTTGTCCAGCTGCCGTCGCGGCGGCGCAGCGCTCCGCTCCAGGCGACGAACGAGAACGGCACCAACACGAACAGGTACAGGCCGAAGACCAGAAAGAAGTCCGTCGGCACTACCTTGTTGTGCGCCTCCCACCCGAAGTTGCGCTCGGGCGGTACGAAATGCGTCCAGAACGGCAGGTAGAGCAGATAGGCGATCGCGCCGATCAGCGCTGCGGGCAGTAGCACCTGGGTCACCAGGCGCCCGAAGAACGCCAGTACCCCCGGCTTGCTCGATTCGGTCAGCCACAGCGCGCCGGCGACGAAAGGGAAGAACAGCGCGTAGGTCGGCGTGCTCCAGGCATTGGTGACGATGATCGTGCCCAAGGTGAGCCCGAGCAGCAGAATCTCGAGCAGCGCCGCGCCGAGGCGCCGCTCGGAGGGCGCCTGCATGATGCGATTGCGCACCCAGATCACCGTCAGTGTCATGAAGCTGAGGGTGATCGGCATCACCATCACGTGGGCGTGCAGATCGGCGAAGATGAAGCTCCACAACGGGTACTCGTTGATGGTGTCTTTGATCACCCGCGAAGTCGCCCAGAAGTAGTCGAAGCCGAGATTCTTGCGGCGGAACGCTTCGCCGGCGCCGGAGAGATTGCCGACCAGCGTCGCCAGCACGGCGGCGAGGACGCCGGTCGACCAGCGCTGGCTGATCGCGGTGCCGAGCGCGAAGGCGGTCACCGTCGTCAATCCGGCTACCAGCGCGATGCCGAGGTTGAACATCAGCGCCGGGTGAACATCGATCGTCTTACCGAGAGCCGCAACGACGAAATAGCCGAAATAGCTGTAGTGCAGCGGCGAGCCGGCGAACCACGGCTCCGGCGGCGGCAAGTTGGTGGTGCGATGCATCGCATTGAGGAACGAGAAGTCCATCGGCTTCTCGCCCCAGTACACCTCGGGGTTGTACATGCGGATGACCGCGAACAGCAGGAACGCGCCCCAGAAGATCGCCTCGCTCGAGACGATCTCGGCACGCACCAGCGGTGCCGCCGGCGACGCTGATCGGCGGGCCCAGGCGAGCAGCCCCATCAGCAACAGCACCGCGAGCAGAGTGGCGTTGGTGAACTGCGCGATACCGAGGCTGACCGAAATCCAGGTGAAATAGGCGAACAACAGCACGCCGAGCGTCTTCGCCAGCGCATAGGCACCGCGACTGGGCAGCCAGGGGCGTAAAATGAAGTATCCGACGATGCCGAGAATCTCGACCAGTACGGCGAACAACAGCAGCGCCGCCGGGCTCGAACGGATCGCCGGCGCCGAGCCACTGGTCAAGCCGCCTTGGTCCGACGGCGAAGCGAGCAGCAGATCGTTGCGCGTCAGCGGCTTGGACGGAATGCCGTGGAGAATTTTATCGAGCAATTCTTCTTGGCTCAGCCGGCCGGTATTCTGAAAGATCAGAACCTTGGGATGGTCGTAGACGGTCAGCGATTCGTCGGCGAGCTCGTCGGGAATTTCGAAGCCGAATAGCGACGGCCGGGCGGCTACCTCGTGAACCAGAGTGAAGCCGAGATCGCCGGCGAAGAGCTGGTAGAAATAGTTATTGGTCAGTGGATAGCGCTCGGGGGCGCGCGTCGTCGCGCCGTAGAGTCGCTTGGTCTGGAAGACGATGTAGTCGGTGGTCGCCAGCTCGGTGGCGAGCTTGCGCATTTTCGAATGCGTGTCCGGATGACCGTAGTAGCCGAAGTTGACGACCTTGAACTGCTCGCCGACTCGACCGCCGGGCAGGCCCATCGGGAAGCCCTCGTCCCAGTCCTGCGAGAGGATCTTGCTGCCCGGCGGGATATGGCTGTACGCCCACGCCGACGCCGCCACCACGGTGTGCTCGCGGGTGTACGTCGCCGAGACGAAGGCCGCCGTGTAGAGCACGGTCACTCCGGCAACGATGGCGATCACCGCTCGGCCGAGCCCCGGCCGGGCGCGGCGCAGTCGCAGCATCCACTCGGCGGCCCACAGAATCAGCACCGGATAGATCGGCAGCAGATAGCGCGGGAACTTCACCTCGAACCAGCCGGTAACGAGGAAGAACGGAATCACCCACGACAACAGCACCCACTCCGCGGCGCGGCCACCGCGCCAGGCAACCACCGGACGGCTCGCCGTCGCCCACAGCGCCGCCAGGCCGAGCGCCGGCGCCATGCACCACAACACCAGCTGCTCGATCTCGTACCAGTACTTGGTCAGATGCATGTACTGGGTGGTGTAGGGATAGACCCCGGCATTGCGCACCATCACGCTCTGCTCGGCGATGTCTTTCTGGAAGCGCTCGAAGTTGAGCAAGCCGTAGGGCTCGCCGACCATGAACCCGGCGATCACCGCGAGCAGCGCCAGCGTCGTCCATATCGCCGCCCTACCGAAGCCGTCGGCGCGCCAGCGGAACAGTGCCGCAATCCCGAGCGTCAGGAACAGCGGCATCGCGCTGAACTTGGTCGCCAGCGCCAGGCCGATGCAGAAGCCGGCCCACAAGAAGCGCGACGGCCGTCCGTCTTCCGCCAAGCGGGCAAGCTGGAACAGCGCCAGCAGCACGAAGAACG
>DASPMH010000449.1:0-4387 GCA_035627175.1 Terriglobales bacterium
CAGCTCGGTGTCGGCGACGGAACTTTCACCGATGCGCAGGCGCTCGGCGTCGGTTTCGAGCCGCAAGCCGTTGCCGTCGCCGACCTCAATGAAGACGGGCTGATGGACATCGTCGTGGTCAACAGCTCCGGTGGCGAGAGCGACAACGGCTCGCTGACGATTCTCGAAGGGGTCGGCGGCGGGGTGTTCGATCCTCCGGCGGAGGAGCTCGAAGATCCGTCGTTCATGTACCCATGGTCGGTGGTGATCGAAGATATCGACGGTGATGACAATCTCGACCTGCTGGTCGTCAACAACGATGACGTTACCATCTCGGTGCTGCGCGGTAGCGGCGATCTGCAGTTCGACGCGGCCGACACTTTCGAAGTCGGCGACTTCCCTGAATCGGCAGCGCTCGGCGACTTCGATGGCGACGGGTTTTTGGATGTTGCAACGACTCACTATTTTGACGATAACGTCACGGTGTTGATCGGACAGGGAGAGGGGAGCTTCGGCGAGGCGTCGACTTTGCCGGTCGGCGTCGGCCCGCGTACGGTGCATGCCGCCGATTTCAATCGCGACGGAAAGCTCGACTTGCTGACTGTCAATCAGGACGATGGCACGGTTACGGTTCTGCTCAACCAATCGACTCCACCGCCGACGCCGACGCCGACTCAGCCGCCGGCACCTTGCACCGGCGATTGTGACGGCAGCGGCGATGTCACCGTCGACGAGATCCTGACGATGGTGAACATCGCGCTCGGCAATCAATCGGTGGCCGCGTGTGTCGCGGCCGACTCCAACCAAGATCAGCAAGTGACCGTCGACGAGATCCTCGTCGCCGTCAATAATGCATTAGGCGGGTGTTGAATATGAGACTCACGAGCAACGGGGGGAAAGGCGCCACGATGATGACATCGAAGGTTGTGGTGATGGGATGGCTTGCGGCGATGGTCGCGCTGCCGCTGGCTCGTCCGGCGTCGGCGCAGAATGTCGCGCCGTGCAGCGGAGATTGCGCCCGCTTGACCGTCGGCGACGTCACCGCGCCGAGTGGTGGCACGGTAAGCGTGCCGATCTCTTTCGAGCAGGCGCCGTCGGACGGACAAACCGGTGGCCCGGACGAGATCGCCGCCATCGCCTTCTCGCTCAACATCCCCGGCGACGACAGCCACCCGTTGCGACTGAGCGACTGCTTTTTCAACGGCAATGGATTGCCCGGCTCGGTACGTCCGGACAGCTCGCTTGCCAACTTCCGGGTCGTCGTCGAAAACGCCAGCTGCAGCGGTGGCCGCAGCCACTGCCTGTGTCCTGAAGAGGGCAGTGGCATCACCCCAGATAACTTCATCAACATCGTAGTCTATGGGCCGAATCCGTTGCCGACGCCTGGTCCGGGGCCGATCGAGATTCCGGTATTGCCTTCGAGCGAGCTGATGCAGATCGACCTCGCCGTCGAGGGCAGCGCCAGCGGAACGATTGCTCTACACGTCACCAACGAGGTCACCGACGCGGAGCGTCCGCCGAATCGTGCCTTCTTGTCGATCGGCGATCGCGAAGCGGTCGATCAGACCTGCGAGCCGGTGCAAGGCACGCCGCCCTGCAGTGGCGACAACCCGGTCAGCCAGATCATCGTCGAGGACGGCTCGCTGACAGTCGGCAGCGCCTGCGTCGGTGACTGCGACGGCAATGGCGCTGTTACAGTTGACGAGATCATCACAATGGTGAATATCGCCTTGGGTAACGTGAACCTCAGCCAATGCACTGCTGGCGATAGCAATCAGGACGGCCAGGTGACTGTCGACGAGATTGTGACCTCGGTCAATAACGCCTTGTTTGGTTGCTGAGCGTATTGACAAGTTCGCGCCGCATTGTACGCCTGTTGACATTCAATTAAGTGGTTGACTGTTCTCTTTGGCCCTTAACCAGATCATCTTTCACAGGAACTTGAAGAGGAGGCATCGATCATGCGCAAGTGGACCTTGGCAGCTTTCCTGGGGCTCTTGGCCCTCAGCACCGCGCCGGCATACGCCGTCGTCAATATCGAGCTAGTCCCCGGGGCAGTATCGGACGGGACAGTTAGCGTACAGGTCGTCCTCAACACCGGCGGCGATTCTGTCGGTGGAATGCAGAACGACATCCTGTTCGACAGCACCTTGGTCAATCTGACCGCTGCGAACCAGTGCACGATCAACGCGGAGATCGGCACCAACCAGCCCGGTTGCGAAGAGGATCCGGTCGTCGGTCCTTGCAAGACTCTCAGCCGCAACCTCGTCAACTGCGGCGCCAACCCCTCGGCTCCTGGTTGCGAAGGCCAGGGCGCCAACATCAGCCGCTTCCGCGGCATCGTCGCCGCGACCGCGGTGCCCAACAACAACGAGATTCCGGACGGAACCGTTCTCTACACCTGCAATTTCACGGTGGCGAGCACGCCGGCGACGCTCGATAACTCCAACGTCGTCGCTTCGAGCCCGACCGGTACCCGCCTCGATGCCGAGGGTGAGGATGCGACGATCGGTGGCGGCGGCGAGCCGACCCCGACGGCGACGCAAGGTGGCGAGCCGACCCCGACGACGGGCCCGAGCTGCACCGAAGATGTCTGCATCAACGTCGGCAGCGGTAGCACCACTGCACCGGGTACGGTCACCATCGAAGTTACCGCCGTCGGCGACAACATCGGTGGCGCACAGAACGATATCCTCTTCGACAATACCAAGGTCACCCTGGCGAGCGCGGCCGCCTGCCGCATCAATCCCGCTATCGGCACCAACGATCCTGGTTGCGAAGAAGATCCGGTCGTCGGCCCCTGCAAGACCCTGAGCCGGAACCTGGCGAACTGCGGTGAGAATGCTTCCGCTCCGGGTTGCGAAGGTCAGGGCGCGAACATCAGCCGCTTCCGCGGCATCGTCGCCGCCACCGCGGTGCCGAACAACAACCCGATCCCGAGCGGCTCGGTGCTGTACACCTGCGACTTCATGGTCAGCGACGTCAGTCTGCTGCCGGCGACATTGTCCAACGTGAACATCGTCGCATCGAACCCGACCGGTACTCGCCTCGATGCCGGTGGCGACAGCGGTGTGATCACGGGTGGTGGTGTCGAGCCGACCTTCACGCCGACCGGTGAAGTCACGCCGCCGACGAATACGCCCACCGTGATCATCACGGTTGTTCCGCCGACGAACACTCCGACCATTCCGACCGTCGCAACCTCGACTCCGACTGTGCCGGGAGTTACCCCGACAACCCCGGCGGGTGCGACTCGCACGGCAACGGCGACGGTGCCGGGTGGTCAGCAGACCCCGATCGTCTTGGGTGACGACGACGACGGTTGCCACATCGCCGCCAGCGGCTCGACCAGCAGCGCCTGGATCCTCCTGATCCCGGCCCTCGGTCTGTTCGCGCTGCGCCGCGGCCGCAACTAAGCCGCTTCTGTCGCGGCACAAAGGGGCCCACTTCGGTGGGCCCCTTTTTTTTGCGCGGCGGAACCCTCACCTACCCACCGCCGCTTGATCCCACCGTAGCGGTTGCATAGGTAGCCCGGCGATGCAGCGGCGGACGCAAAGAGTAGTGGTGACCGGTCTCGGTCTGATCACCCCTCTCGGTAACGATGTCGCCTCGAACTGGCGCAAGCTGATGGCCGGCGGTTCCGGGATCGATAACATCACTCGCTTCGACGCCAGCGCGCTGCCTAGCCGCATCGCTGGGGAAGTGCGCAACTTCGACCCGGCCGAGTTCGTGGACAAGAAGGACATCAAGAAGATGGACCTGTTCACCCAACTCGCCGTCGCCGCTGCGCAAATGGCCGTAGATGACTCGGGCTTACGCTTACAGCCCGAGCGCAGCGACGAGATGGGCGTCATCCTCGGCGCTGCCATGGGCGGCATCGCGACTATCGAAGATGCCCACCTCGCCTACCTCCAAGGTGGCGTAAAGAAGGTCTCGCCCTTCTTCGTGCCGCGTCTGATCGCCAATATGGCCGGCGGCCAGATCGCCATCCGCTTCGGTCTGACCGGGGTCAATTACTGCACCTCGAGCGCCTGCGCTTCCGGTGCGCACGCGGTCGGTGATGCCTTTCGTCTGATCCGCGACGGCTATCAGACCGCGGTAATCGCCGGCGGCTCCGAGGCCGGAGTGACGCCGATGACGCTCGCCGGCTTTGCTGCGATGCGCGCCTTGTCGTTGCGCAACGAAGAGCCGCAGCGCGCCAGCCGTCCTTTCGATCGCGAGCGAGACGGCTTCGTCGTCGCCGAAGGCGCCGGGGTACTGGTACTGGAAAGCCTCGAATCGGCCACGGCGAGAGGCGCAAAGATTCACGCCGAGGTCGTCGGCTTCGGCGCCAATGCCGACGCCCATCACATCACCACACCGATGCCCGAAGGGCTCGGCGCGGCAAAGTGCATGACCCTCGCACTCG
>DASPMH010000450.1:0-3485 GCA_035627175.1 Terriglobales bacterium
GCTGCGCGATGTCGCGAGCCTTGGCGAGAGCGTGGCCGTTGGGAACGACGTGACCGACCAACCCGTACGCCTTGGCGTCAGCGGCACTGATCGCGGTTCCGGCGATCAGCATCTCGAGAGCGATGGTGTACGGGATCTGGCGCGGCAGGCGCACCGTCGACCCCGCCATCGGGAACAGTCCGCGTTGCACTTCGGTGACGCCGAACTGGGCGCCCTCGGCGGCGACACGGATGTCGGTCCCCTGCAGGATCTCGGTGCCGCCGGCGAGGGCATAGCCCTCGACCGCGGCGATCACCGGCTTGCTCGGACGATAAGTCTTCAGCCAGCCGTCGAAGATGAGGCTCGGCTCGTCTTTCAGGCGCTGCTCGTACTCGTCTTCCGGCGGCTTGCCGGTGGTCAGCTTGTTGATGACACTGAGGTCCATGCCGGCGCAGAAGTTCTCGCCGGCACCGGTGAGGATCGCGACGCGCAGCTCGTCGTCGCGATCGAGCTGATGCCAGGCGTCGCTCAGGCCGCAGAGAACCTCGGCATTGACCGCGTTCTTCTTCTCCGGCCGGTTGATGGTGACGACCAGGACGTGGCCTTCCTTCTCAGTCAAAAGCGCGGGCATCTCGGCTCCTTGATCGATTCGGCTCTGCATGGCCAAGATCCTGCCAAGTTACAAGGAGAGGAGTGAGCGATGGCGGAGACACCTTCGCGGATGGTGGCATTGGGGACACAAGCGCCGAGCTTTCGCTTGCCGAATATCGACGGTCGTCTGGTCGGGCTCGAGGACTTCGCCGAGGCGCCGGCGCTGCTGGTGATGTTCCTTTGCAACCATTGTCCGTTCGTCAAACACATTCGCGCCGGGCTGGCGCAATTCGCTCGCGACCATCAGAGCGCCGGATTGGCGATGGTCGCGATCAACTCGAATGACGCGACGCAATATCCCGCCGATAGCCCGGAGCAGATGAAGGTCGAGGCACGCCAGGCGGGATATGTGTTCCCGTACTTGTTCGATGCGACGCAGGAGGTGGCGCGGGCGTACGACGCTGCTTGTACCCCCGACTTCTTTCTCTACGATCGGCAGCGGCGGCTGGTGTACCGCGGCCAATTCGACCACAGCCGGCCGGGCAACGGCCGGCCGGTGACGGGGAGTGATCTGCGCGCCGCGGTCGCGGCGGTGCTGCGGGGCGATGCGGTCCCGGAGCCGCAGCGGCCGAGCATCGGCTGCAACATCAAGTGGCGCCGACCCACGATGTAGCTGCGCTCGGTCTCGTCCACCGTAGCCTGGGCGAAGGTGGAAGAGCGCGGCGGGCCGGGTGTACCTGCCGTCGGTAGACGGCGGCAGGGGCGCTGCCCCCTTTGGAGGGGGCGCACACCTGGGGCGGAGGGCGGCCACGATTTCGCGGGCGCGTGGACATAGATGGCGGCCCTCGGATAAGGTCGGGCGGCTTCTTAAGGAGGAGTGCGTATGAACTGCAGCAAGTGTGGCAGCTCGCTCAACGAGCGCATCGTACGAGTGCGGCCGCGGATCATCGTGATGCTGTACCTTGCCGGGTTCGCCTTCGCGTACTTCTACGGCGGCGCGGTGTTGCACGACATGATCGAGGGCCTGGCGCGCACTCCCGATCTGTTCGTACGCCTCCTGTTGCCGGCGGTGGTGCTGGCGTCGATCACTGCGGTCGCGTTCCTGCGCTTCCGCCAGCAGGTCTGCCCGCGTTGCAACGAGGCCTCGCCGGCGTGGTTGATGCAGCCGCTCGAGCTGATGCGCTCGGCGCTCGAGATCACCCGCGGCGAGACCCGCCGCAGCTTTCTGACCACGGCGGGAAAAGTCGGCGCGGGCGTGGCAGCGGCCGCCGGCGGGGTCGGCACCGCGGTGCTCGCCAACCGCGACTGGATCCCGGTGGCGCGCGACTTCTTCGTCACCAAGGTCGACAAGGTCTCGCCCAATCCGCGCGACGAGTGGAAGAGCTCGAAGATCGCCAGCTACCGGCGGCTCGGCCGCACCAACGCGATGGTCTCCGACATCTCCCTCGGCTCGGCCGGGATCAACAAGGTCAGTGTCGCCGAGGAGGCGATCGACCGCGGCATCAACTATTTCGACACCTCGCCCGACTACGCCGATGCGCTCTCCGAGAAGACCCTCGGTGAAGCGATGAAAGGCCGGCGCGACAAGATCTTCCTTGCGACCAAGTTTTGCCGTCCCAATGGCCATCTTCTTAATGATACGCCGGTGCCGGAGATCATGAGTGCGGTCGAGGACAGCTTGCGCCGGCTGCAGACCGACTACGTCGACCTGATTCACATCCATTCGTGCGATCGCCTCGACCGCTTGAATGCACCGAACATCCACGAGGCGTTCGGGCGGTTGAAGGAGCAGGGCAAGGTGCGCTTCCTCGGCTTCAGCTGCCACTCGCCGGGGCTCGAAGATGTCGCCAATGCCGCGATCGATTCGGGCCGCTTCGATGTGATGATGCTCGCCTACCACTTCGGCATGTGGCCCAACTTCGGCGACATCGTCGAGCGGGCTCATAAGGCCGACATGGGCGTGGTGGCGATGAAGACGCTCAAGGGCGCCAAGCACACCAATCTCGCCAACTTCCAGGATGAGGCGACGTCGTACGCCCAGTCGGCGTTCAAGTGGGTGCTGTCGAATCCGGCAGTGGCTTGTCTGGTGGTCTCGATGTCGGAGCACCAGCAGGTTGCGGAGTACGTCTACGCCTCGGGCAAAGCGGTGACGACGGAAGATGTCGCGACCCTCGAGAAGTACGACAAGCTGATCGCCGGCGACTACTGCCAGCCCCACTGCGGCCAGTGCCTGAGCTCGTGTCCGCAAGAGCTCGCCATCAACGATATCCTGCGCTACCGCATGTACTTCAAGGACTATGGCCGCGAGAAGGAAGGCATGCAGCTCTACGCCAAGCTCGACAAGAATGGCAGGCAGTGTCTCGACTGCGCTGCTCCGTGCGAGGCGGCGTGTCCGATCAACGTGCGCATCCATGACAACATGCTCGACGCGGATCGGCTGCTGAGCTTCGTCGGCTAGAGATTGCGCTGTAGCGCACGCTCCGGTGAGTGCCCCCTCCCTACCCCTCCCCCGCGCGCAAAAAAATGCGCGCGGGGGGGGACCGGAGGATGATTGCAGCAACGTCGCCCGCCGCGCTCTACCGAGCGCGGCTACACCCGACCGCCGCGCTCTACCGAGCGCAGCTACACCCGCCGCCGCGCTCTACCGAGCGCAGCTACACCCGACCGCCGCGCTCTACCGAGCGCAGCTACACCCGACCGCCGCGCTCTACCGAGCGCAGCTACACCCGCCGCCGCGCTCTACCGAGCACAGCTACACCCGCCCGCCGCGCTCTACCGAGCGCAGCTACACCCGCCCGCCGCGCTCTACCGAGCGCAGCTACACCCGACCGCCGCGCTCTACCGAGCGCAGCTACACCCGACCGCCGCGCTCTACCGAGCGCGGCTACACAGGGGTGCGGGTTGGGCGTGGGGTT
>DASPMH010000451.1:0-5299 GCA_035627175.1 Terriglobales bacterium
AACATCATCGGTCAATCGCTCGGCACAAGCCGCCGCCAACCCTCCTGAACCCATGTCCTCGCGCTGCACCAGAATCGCGCGCTCCGACGCCGCCAAAATGCGGCGCCAGATTCACGCGCATTCACGCCGCCGGTAACAGCGTCACCCGCTTACGAAGATGGCCAGCATAACATTGCGCTTGACAGCACCGCAGCGCTTGAAATATCGCCGACGAAAAAGCGGGGGGGCGGTAGTGAATCGTGTCACAATCCTGTGCGTTCGTGGGTTGAACCTTTCCAGCTCGCCGATTCTTTCAAAACGACGCCAGCAGTCACGCCGGTACCCATGCGAACCCCGGTTGGGCGTGGGTTCTGATCCCAACGCAAGAGCTTGTGATCGTCCGACCGCTGTCCTAACCCAAAACTGCCGGGAGCGAGTCCGTCGTCGATTCGGCAAGTGTCGAGAGCGTGATCCGTCGTGACGACTCCGTCAGCCACGCGTTTCATGTTCAATCCGTACGGGACCCTTTGCGGGCGCGTCGAGAACAACTGGAGGCAAGCCGCAGCATCGCGTCCCCCTTCTAATTGGCCGATATCTCTCGGGAATCACCGCTTTGCTGCTACCTTCAGGCGTGCGGGACTCGCGGCATTTTCGGGTGTCCTTTTGATCCTATGTTTTCCGCCGTATTCTTACGATTTTCTCTCGTTCGTCGCTTTAACACCACTCTTGATTGGTTCACGCCGCGGCTCGCCACGCGTCGTAGCTCTTTGCGGGATGTTAGCAGGGGTCGTGTTGCTCGGTTACGACCTGAGGTGGATAACGCCTGCCATCGCTGATTTGCAACGCCTCCCAATCTTAGGGGCGCTTCCGTACTTCGTCCTCCTCGTGATCTGGCAGGCGTCGCAGCTCGCTTTATTTGCCATCGCGGGGCGCGCCGTTTCGCTGCCAACATGTTTCGGTCAGGCACTGTCGCGGGCGTCGATAATTGCGAGCTGCTGGGTCTTGCTGGAGTATGCGTTTCCTCGAGTCATCCCATGGTGCTTGGCGGACTGTCTGGCCGCATCGCCGCGACTGAATCGTGTGGCCGATTTGGGCGGTGCCTATGGACTGAGCTGGGTGCTCGTGTGGACTAGTGCGCTGGCAGCCGAAGCTTGGATGGCCACCGCCTCACTTCATCGCTTTGGTTTGGGGAGCGTGGCGATGGCTACCGTGTTGTGCTTGGGCATCTACGGAACAATGCCGATTGAAACGACGCCATCAAGTCGGATGATCGACGTCGCGATCGTGCAAGGGAGCATCAAACGATCGGAAAGCGATGACGTTCGCGCCGCGAATGCTGCGTCATGGGCGATCTACCATCAGCTGACTGAGTCGATGTTTGCAGTTGGGGCAACGAAGTCGACTCGCCCACCCGACCTGGTTCTCTGGCCAGAAACAACCTTGCGCAGCTATCTGCAACACGATCTGTATTATTCGGCGCAACTGCAGCGTTTGGCGCGCCAGCTTGGTGGCGCCCTAATGCTAGGCGCATTAGGGCGCGGTGAGGAAGGCGCTCGAACGGGAGAGTACAATAGCGCATTCGTTTATCGACCAGACGCTGCGCGGCCAGAGCACTACTCGAAGCGGCATCTACTCGCGTTCGGTGAGTATGCTCCCGGTCCGTTCTTGTGGGCAGGTTGGCGAACCACTGGTGACTTTGCGGCGGATCTCGGGTCGCACCCGTCATTGATGCGTTTCAGTGCCCGGGATCGAGATGCCTCCTCCGTAGCTGGGGGCAGTGTGCCGCGGAGTCGCTGGCAGCCGACGGTTCATCACGCCGCTCCCTCGATATGCTTCGAAGCGCTGACGCCGGGAGGCTTCAACACTCAGGTACAGGCCGGTGCCGACCTCCTCGTCAATCTCAGCGACGACGGCTGGTTTGGACCCGATCTCGGGCCGATCCTCCATCTCAACGGGGTTCGGCTTCGCGCAGTCGAAACGCGGCGCTGGCTGCTACGCGCTTCTGGGTCCGGCATCAGCGCGATTGTCGCTCCCGACGGTTCCGTAGTCGAATCACTGGACAGCGGAGTCCGCAACGTCCTGCGCTATCCCGTACCGCTTCGTAGCGATCTGACATTTTACATTCGTTGGGGCAATTGGCCCGTTCTGCTCAGTACGATCGGCGTCGCGATGGCAATGTTGCTTCGCCTGCGGCGGGCCTGAGCGTAACAGCAGCAGAGCAATCGAGGGAATGATGGCGAAAGACCGAAAGTCCGCTTCGAAACGTCGACCGCCACGACACCGGCGTCGGGTATCGATATCGCGCGTCGCGATGACAGTGTTGGTGTTGGCGCTCGTGGTGGCCGCGGTGCTGCATTCAGGCGTTACCGCAGGCGACGCCGAGCCCGCTGTCGGCGGTGGAGCCTTTGCCGCGGAGCCGCTCGTTCTCAGCGAGGACGAAGCGGAGGAGGGATTGCGCGCGCGGGCGGCGGAAGAGGCCGTACGTCTGAAAGCCCGCTCAAGTGCAGAATTGAGTGGCGCCCCGGGTCCGGCGGACTTGCTCGACGCCGAAGCTGAGGTGGAGGCTGCTCTGAACAATCTACCGCCGGCGGTACGCAACGAGGTCCTCGATGCGCGCCCTGAAGCTCCAGAGGAGATCGAGGAATGAGAGCAACTCGGCGGCGATTCGCCTGCGCTGCTGGCCTGATTGCTGCGCTGGTAGAAGTGGCGGCGGCGCAAGTGCTGGCGCAAGGAGTTGCTCCTGACGCCCCTGGGAACCTGGCGTCGGTGCCTGAAGCCACCCTCTTCGTCGGGGGCGTAACGACATCCGTTCCTTTGGAGGTGCCGCAGGGCCGGAATGGCATCATGCCGCATCTGGCGTTAGCCTATACTGGCGGCGGCCCCAGTCTGTATGGGCATGGCTGGGATCTACCCATCGGTACGATTCAGCGCCGATTGAAGTACGGAGTTCCGACCTGCGAGCAGGCTAGTGAGCGGTATCAGTACGTTCTCAACCTTCCTGGGCGCACGCTCGAGTTCAAGCTCAACGGTACGATCGGTACACCGAATGTCTTTGAGGTTCCCTACAAAATCGTCGCAAAGCCGAGTCCGGCGCCGTGGATTTGGGAGGTGACCGATCCGTCGAGCGGGATTCGTTACGTATTCGGCGAGGGCACCGCGCGAACCGGCGCCAATCTGCAAAGCACCGACGTCAATAGCTGTGGCGAGAATACGATCTTCTCTTGGGCACTGTCCTCCGTCATCGATCCCAACGGCAACAAGATGTCTATCATCTATGTCGCCGGCAAATCGGTCCACCAGCCGTTGCGCATCGAGTACGGCCAGGGAACCGGCGTCAATCCGCTATTCTACGTCGACTTTAACTGGCAGCCGCGCCCGATGGGGGAGCAAATCATCAGCGCGGCAGCCGGCTTTGAATCGGTGCTGGCGGACCGCTTGTGGAAGGTCGTCATCGGACGGATCGGCGGCACGTTCGTGCGCCGCTACGACTTTGCGTACGAAGATGACTATTCCGAGAATCGCTTCGATCGACGCACCTTCCTGCGTTCGGTAATTCAGTACGGCCGAAATGCAAGCGGCAGCGCCGTGGCACTGGCGCGCTCGGACTTCCAACCTGCGGCATCCACCTTCCAATACGCCAACATTCCTGCGGATCCGACCCGTTTCGGTATTGCCGACGTTCAGGAACCGTCAGTGATTCCGAACCTCCCGGGAGGAATTCAACTTGAGATAACGGCGAGCGTGGCGGCCACCGGTGAGTCTTGGTCGGTGCGCGATCTGATCGACATTAATGGAGATGGCTACCTCGACATCGTCGATACCTTTCATCTAAACAACGGACAGCCCGGTTCCACGAACAGTTGCACCGAATGGCGCGTGTGGCGCGGCAACCGCGATGGTTTCGAGGCCGATTCCGTCGAATGGAACGTATCCAACCTGCCTCCCGTGCGACGTTGCTACCTCAATCACGTAGCGATCATCCACGACAATATCCAAGCCACGGAGTGGGGCATCGCCGACGTGACCGGGGATGGACTGCCGGATTTCATCGATGCCAGCGGAGAGGAATGGGTCATACGGACGTTGCCACGGACGGGTGACACCACTACGCGGTATTTTCATGCGGGTTCTCCGTACCTACGCAAAATCCGATACGGCGTATCGAACGTCGAAGCGCCGGGGTTGGGACTGACGGCGGCCAACGGAGAAGGAGTCTCCCGCGATCTGATCGACATGAATGGTGACGGCCGTTTGGATTTCGTCGATGTCAGAGACGAAACCCTTGGCGATGGTTTCAAGTGGAATGTTTGGCTCAATTTCGATGAGGGCGTGAAGGCCGCGGTCCCGTTCAAGGCGCACTTCAAGTTCATTTCTGTGGTCATCGCCGGGACGAGGCTCCTGTCTACGCTGGATGTGAATGGCGATGGGATCCCCGATCAAACCTACTGGAAGGCGGACGGTGCCTCTGGTGGCTGGCAAGTCCACCTTCGCACCGGTCGCACCACCTGGCGTGACGTCTATTGGCCCGCGAACGGCCTAATCGATTCGAGGAAGTTGTCGTCCTTCAACGGTGCTCGCGTGGCCGAACGCATCATTCAAGATGTGAACGGCGATGGTCTCCCGGACATCATCGACAAGGGTCGCTGCCGCGTTGTCGCGAACCTGGGCACTGGGCCGGTAACCGCCGCCCTCAACAATGGCGCGGGATTTACAATTGTCCCATGGCGTTTCCCGGCATCGGCACGTTGCGAGCTCGGTTACAGCAACCTCAGTGCGGACAAGATGCTGTCAATCACCGATGTCGATCACGACGGCCTCGTCGATCTTCTGCGGAAGGATGCCGGGAGCATCACCGTAACCCGCAACGCCGGCGGCGCGTGGTGTGCCGGCGGCGATTGTGCGTTGCCGCCCGAACGGCGGACGGCGAGCGCGCCATATGCGTTACTGCGCTCGATTTCGGCTCTCGGCTCGACGACGACACTCGAGTATCGGCCGCTATCGCAATGGACCAACGGATCTAGTCGAGTGCCGCTGTCGCTATGGACGGTCACTCGAATCACGACCGACGATGGGCTCTGTGAACGAGATATCGACGGCTCCATCCTGTCCTGCCTCACTGAGGGGGCGCATGAGATCGATCGGCAATACTCCTACGAAGGCGCCTTCTTCAGCCGCAGCGATCGCGAGTTTCGCGGCTTTTCCAAAGTAACAACGCACGATACCCCGAGCCCGGCCGGTCAGCAGTTTTCGGTAACCTATTTCCATCAAGGTCGCCATCTCAAAGGGCGCGTCGCGTCGACAGATTCTTATGTCGCCACTG
>DASPMH010000452.1:0-6520 GCA_035627175.1 Terriglobales bacterium
AGCGACAGCAACGAGACGAACATCGCCGGATGATTCAAGGGCGCAACGCTGATCTGCCCGGAGCTGCCGGCGACGGCGTATACCGCCCCGGAGCTTGGCGCCGGGGGCGGGTTCTTGGTGTAGGCGCCGTCGCCCTGAGGCCGCCCGTCACCGTCGTCGAGAACCATCTCCGGCTGCAGCGTCACCGAGCTGCCGTAGTGGCCGTCGAGCAGATAGCTGCGTTCGTAGGAATGGCTGTGTCCGGCCAGCACCAGATCGACTCCGAAGGATTCTAAGATGGGCAAGGCGTTCTGGCGCATGTCGATCAGCTTCTGCTCGGCATCCGAGTTGTGCGAACCCTTGCTGTAAGGCGGGTGGTGCCAGAAGGCGATGGTCCAGTGCGCATCGTTGGCGAGCAGATCGTCCTCGAGCCAGCTCAACATCGCGCCGTTCGGCGAGCGGTCGCTTTCCTGGGAATCGAGACAGACGAAGTGCACGTTGCCGTAGTCGAACGAGTAATACGCTTCGGTTCCGGACGGCACGCCGCCGGCCTCGGCCTGCGCCGGCAAGGTGAAGATATCGTAGTAGGGGCCGCTCTGCGTCGCCGACTCGGCAGCGACGGCGTCGTGGTTGCCGAGCGTCGGCCACAGCACCGCGCGGCGCAGCTGCCGCGGGTACATGTCGAACACCGCGGCCTGGTATTCGGCATCGGTGCCGTCCTCGTAGGCGTTGTCGCCCAGCATCAACCACAGATCGGGCGGCGCATCGTCGTTGACTCGGTCGAAGGCATCGCGCACGGCGCGAGCGTTGGCGCCGCCGGTGCCGGAGTCGCCGATCACCCAGATCCTCGCGTCGGTGGAGGAGCCCGCCGCGGGCGCGGTGGTGAAGGCGTGGTCGCCGTCGCCACCCGCGAGCACGATGCCGCCGGCGCCGATGGCGTAGTAGTAGGTGGTTGCCGGCTCGAGGCCCTTGAGCTCGACGGCATGCTCGGTGCGTTCGCCGGCGACGACCGCGCTGCGGTCGAGAACCGCAGCGGAGGTGCCATAGCGCACCACGCTCTCCACCGGCGCGTCGGTGCGCCAGCGCACCACCACACTGGTCGGCGTGCCGAGCTGCAGATAGGGCCCGCGGGTGACGATCACCGCGGTATCGGCGGCGCGCAGTCCGAGGTCGAAGCTGATGTCACTGCTGCCGGCGCTGCTCTGATGAATTTCGACCGCGACGACGTTGTCGCCCTGGCGCAACAAGGGCGGCGGCACGGCGACGGCCAGGTAGCGCCATTCGTCGCTGCCGGCCGCCGCGGCGCTGGCCAATTGACGATACCCGATCGGCCCGGTGGATAGGTTGGTGCGTATCACCTCGCTGCCATTGAGGTAGACGACGGCGCCGTCGTCGCGCAGCAAAGCGAGATCGACGCGAGCGAAGGCAGCGGGATCGGCGACCTCGAAGCGGCGGCGGAAGTATGTGGTGACGAACTTGTTGCTGGCGCTCGGCCCGTAGGAGACGACAGTCGCCTCGTCGCCGTCGCCATAGCCGAGCTGCGCCGGACCGCTGCTCCAGCCGGAGTCGTCGAAGTCCAGTCCGCGCCAGGCCGAGCCGGCATCACTGCCGTTGTCGAGATACTTCCAGACGCTGCCGCGCGCAATCAGCTCGGTAGTCGCGGCGCCGGCAGTGTTCGCCAGCGATGCTGCCAGCAGCAGCAGCGACGCAAAGATACGAGCCTGGAGCTTTCCGATCACCGCCGCACCGATTGCGAGATCCGATCGCCAGCGGCGCATCGCTGCAGCTGTTGCAGCAGGAGACTCTGCCGGTGCGACAGCGAGCGACTCGCTGCATCGCGAGCCGAGTCGCTGCACCAGCGCCGCATCTCCTCGCCGCGGCCGGCGGCAGCGAGGATTTCGGCACGGCGCAGGGTCCAAGAGAGTGAAGAGCGCTGCTTGGTATGCAGGCGGGCGAGAGTTGCCAGAGCTGCGTCATAGCGAGCGGCGGCAAGGTCGAGATCGACGGCGAGCTCGATCAAGGCGGCGGCCGGCCCGATCGTGGCGATCGCCTGATCGAGGCCACGGCGGGCCGAGTCGGCATCGCCGGCAGCGAGGTGAGCGCGGGCTCTTTCGAGCAAGTGGTCGGGTTGCGGGCTCGCCAGCGCAGCGGCGCCGCGGTCGTAGTCGCGCGCGGCAAGCGCCCAGTGGCCGGCGCGAGCGTAGGCGCGGGCACGAACGATGCGGGCGGCGCCATCGTGACTTTGGTGGGCGAGATAGCGCGTCGCAGCGGCGATGGCTGCGGTGGTGTCGCCGGCGCTGAGGTGGGCCTCGGCGCGGGCGAGATCGACAGCGGTGAGGCGCGGGTCGCAGGAGACGGCGCGGTCGAACCAGGCTGTTGCGGCTTGGAATTCGCGGCGTTCGACGTGGAGGCGACCGCGGCGCAAAGCGCCGGGAGCGTCGCACACTTCCGCTTCCCAGCGCGGTTGCAGGGAACTCAGCCGGGCGCTGGTCGAGGGATGCCCCATGGCGACCGGCGCCGCGATCAGCAGCGCCGGCGCCAGGGTGTAGGCGAGGTGAATGCAGCGGGCGAGAAGGTCGCAGCGGCGGGAGCGTTGCATCTGCGACCTATCCTCGCTCAGGCGCGGATCAATTGCGACGCGGCTATTCGATCATCTTCTCCGGCGAGCCGGTCGCCTTGTTGAAATCGATCTCGACGGTGACCCGATCACCGACGCGCAGCGGCGCGATGGCGCGATTGGCGAAGGCGAGTTGCAGCGGGCCGCGATCGGTGGCGACGTCGATGACGCCGGTGTTGTGGTCGATCTCGGTGATGCTGCCGGTCATGGCGCGATCGTTCTTGGCGACCTTCGGTTCGACCGGAGCATCGCCGGCGCGCAGCGGCTCTTCATGCAGCGAACCCGGCCACAAGCCGAGCTCGGCGGTGACAGTGCTGCCGATCTGGGCATCGAGCAGATCGTTGGGCTGGAAGGTCAGGGTCAGCTGGCCGTAGTCCGTGGTGTCGAGAATCAGCAGACGGCGGTCGCGATCGATCGAAGCGATCCGGCCGGTGACGTGGTTGTGTGCGCCGAGGCGATCGCGCGAGGCGGGTTGGTCGACTTCTGTGCCCCGCTCGAGCCCGGGCTCGATCGAGCTCGGCCCCTGCCCCGGCTCCATCGGTCCCGCGTAAGCAGCCGAGCCCAGGCACAAGCTGCCGGCGGCGAGCCATCGATATAGGTTTTTCATCTCGGTACCTCCGAACCTCGGAGTGTTGCCATCGCCGTGCCAGTCGCATCGTCAAGCCGGGCAACCAGCCCCATCCGCCAGCGCGGATCTTTTGCAGGTTATCCTTGCACCCAAAAGAAGATGACCCCCATTTCGCAGCGATTTGGGGGTCATCGCCCTTTTTGAATTGATTCTCGCGTTGCGCCGGACTACTTGCGCGCGTCACTTTCGGAGAGGCGTCAGCGATGTCACTGTTCGGGATCGGGCGTTGGGTTGGCTTATTGGGATTGTTGGCGGGCGGTTGTACGGCCGGGAACCACCCGATCAATTTGCATGCGGCGACCGCGGCGCTGACCCGCGGCGATACCCGGGCGGCTGTCGAGATCTGTGCCGAAGTGGTGCAGCGCGAGCCCGACAGCGGTGCAGCGGCGTTTGCCGCCGACATCATCGTCGAGCTCACCGGCGCCCGCATCTTGCCGGAGACCGAAGTCACCTGCTCGACCGAAGCGGGCGCGGTCTACGCCCAGGCCGAAACTCATTTCGTAGCGCAGCGCCTCAGCGACGCGCTGCTCGACTTTCAGCGCGCCGTCGAGCTCTGTCCCGCCAACGCCAAGTGGTGGATCCACGCCGGCGACGTCTACTACGGCGCCGGCGACTACGAGCGCGCCAAGGATCTGTTCGTGCAGGGGCTGAAGCTCGATCCCTGGAACCGCACCGGGCAGAAGTTCCTCGCCGACACCGAGCTGCAGCTCGGTGACCTCGATGCCTCGTATCGTCATGCGGTGCTGACCGTCATCAGCGATCCGACCTACGAGACCGGCTGGCATCTGCTGCGCGAATTCACCGAAGCCCTCGGCGGCAAGTGGCACCGCACCCGACCGGGCGATCCGGCCTACTGGAGCGAGCTGGCTAAATCGATCGGTGCCGGTTACGTCGAGGAAGCGATCTACCTGCACCGCCTCGACCCCGGCCGGGCCCCGGCGTACCGCGCCTATCGCGAAGCGCACACCGAGCGGCTGATCGAGTACATCACCAAGGTGGTCGCGCCGCTCCCGCCCTCCGACGCACGGCACACCTGAGGCTCACCGGTGTAGCTGCCGTCGGTAGACGGCGGCAGGTGCGCTGCGCACAGCGTCGTGGCGGCACTCCTAGAAATCCCCCGCCTGCGGCGCTGAGGCTTTCGCCGGCGAAAGCCTCAGCCCTTTGGAAGGGGGCGCACACCTGGGACTGCCGCACTCCGCCGAGCGCAGCTACACCGCCAGCTGGCGGTAGGCTTGGATCACGTCCGGCGGCGCCTGCACCAGCTCGATCAGCACCCCGGCGCCGCCGATCGGCGACTCCTCGTTGCCCTTGGGGTGGATGAAGCAGACGTCGTAGCCGGCGGCGCCTTTGCGGATGCCGCCCGGAGCGAAGCGCACGCCTTGTGCGGTCAGCCAGTCGACCGCGGCGCGCAGGTCGTCGATCCACAGACCGAGGTGATTCAGCGGCGGCTCGTGCACCTTGGGGCGCTTTTCCGGGTCGATCGGCTGCATCAGATCGACCTCGACTCGAAACGGACCGGCGCCGAGGACGGCGATGTCTTCGTCGACGTTCTCCGACTCGCTGCGGAAATTGCCGGTGACGGTCAGCCCGAAGGTATCGACCCACAAGCGCCGCAGCGCCGCCTTGTCCGCAGCGCCGATGGCGATCTGCTGAATCCCCAGAACCTGAAAAGGACGTTCGCTCATAAGGCGCGCGAAGCTAGCCGCCGCCCACCACCGAGGCAAGCGATCCGGGCCCCCTGCCTACTAACCCTCCCCCGCGCGCAGAAAATGCGCGTGGGAGAGGGGATCGGATTTGAGTAGGCTACGGACTTCGGTGGCGATCTGGAGGTCCTCGCGCGCGGTTACCACGACGCAACGGACCTTGGCATCGGCGGCGGCGATATCGCCGTCGCTTTCGGTGGCATCGTTGCGCAGCGTATCGAGGGCGATGCCGAGGAAACCCAGGCCGGCGCAGGCCTCGCCGCGTACCACCGGCGAGTGCTCGCCGATGCCGCCGGTGAAGGCGAGCACGTCGACGCCGCCGAGAGCCGCGGCCATCGCGGCGATCTCGCGGCGCAGGCGGTGGAGGTACACCTCGAACGCCAGGGCCGCCGCGGCGTCACCGCGGTCGCGCGCGGCGAGCACCGCGCGCATGTCGCCGCTGGTGCCGCTCAACCCCGCCAGGCCGCCGTGCCGCTCGAGCCCGTCGCTGACATCGTCCACGTCCAAGCCTTGCCGCAACAGCCACAGCACCAGGCCCGGGTCGACGCTGCCGGAGCGGGTCGCCATCACCAAGCCCTCGAGTGGCGTGAACCCCATCGTGGTGTCGACCGAACGGCCGCCCTCGATCGCACACAGCGAGGCGCCCGCGCCGAGGTGGCAACTGACGATGCGCGCAGGCTTGGCCGCGGCAGCCGCGATCATCGGCGCGCGCCGCGCCACAGCGGCGTGAGACAGCCCATGAAAGCCGTGCCGCCACAGCGGCCAGCGCTCGCGCCATGGTTGTGGCAGGGCGTAGGTGCGGGCCCGCTCCGGCATCGATCGGTGAAAGGCGGTATCGAAGCAGGCGACATGGGCTACGTCCGGCAGACGCCGGCGGGCCGCGGCGAGTGCGTCGAGGGCGCGCGGCTGATGCAACGGCGCCAACGACGACAACTCGCCGAGCTGATGCATCAGGGCATCGTCCACCAACGCCGCGGCATCGCGCTCGCCGCCGTGCACCACCCGGTGGCCGACCGCAGCGACCGCGCCACAGCGATCGATCAAGCGGTCGATCGCCGCCGCAGCCGCTTCGCCCGCGCCATCCCATGCATCGAGGTTCTCTTCGCCGGCGACTTCATCGCTGCCGCCGACGACGCGCAGCTTCAAGCTCGACGAGCCGGCGTTGACGACGAGCACCCGCATCACTCGTCACTGGTGCCGCGCCAGGTCCACTGCACCACGTCGGGCATATCGTGCCCTTCCTGCCGGGTGTAGCGGCGATGTTTGGTGCGCATGTCGACCATGTCCTGCCGCAGCGACGCCGCGCGCGAGCGCAGCGAGGGCACGCGGTCGATGACGTCCATCACCAGATGGAAACGGTCGGCGTCGTTCATCACCAGCATGTCGAACGGCGTCGTCGTAGTGCCCTCCTCCTTGTAGCCGCGGACGTGCAGGTGGCGGTGGACGGTGCGCCGATAGGTCAGCCGGTGAATCAGCCAAGGATAGCCGTGGTAGGCGAAGATCACCGGCCGGTCGGTGGTGAACAGCGCATCGAAGAGACTGTCGGTCAGACCGTGCGGGTGCTCGCCTTCGCACTGCAGACGCATCAGATCG
>DASPMH010000453.1:0-13621 GCA_035627175.1 Terriglobales bacterium
TCCACCTCGACCGTCTGCCCGAGATCGGAGCCGGGCAGGGAGAAGCCGCGCCGCTGCCGATCAGTCATCTCGAAATCGTCGGTGGCCAGCTGCACTTCAACTTCCGTGGTCAGACGCTGGCTGTCGGGCCGATCGCGGCAACACTCGCGGTCGGAGCCCGCGGTGGCCCGATGGCGCTACAGATCGAGTTGCCCGAGCTGCGCACCGCCACCAGCGCAATCGCGATCGAAGGCCGCGACAGCGAGCTCGAAGCCGAGCTTCGCCGAACCGAAACCGGCTGGCACATCGAGGCCCGACTGCGGCTGGCGCAGCTGAGCGCGCGCGCCGTCGACGGCGAGCGCGCTCTCGACAAGCTCGCTTTGCGCGCCAGCGCGGCAGGGCAATGGGGTGGCGACGAGCCGCTCGCCATCGACCTCGCCATCTCCCGCGGCGAGTTGCTGTGGGGACGGTACTACGCCGACCTCGGCGCATTGGAGCCGAGCCTCCGCGGGGCCATTTCGCCTGCCAGCGCGGGCGCGGCGCTGCGCCGGCTGGTCTTGCAAGCCAAGGGATTGGGCAAGGCAGAGGGACAGTTGGAGATCGGGACGGCGGGGGTCGACCGAGTCGATATGCTCTTGACGGTGCCCGAGCTGCAGCCGCTGTTCGCCCTCGCCATCGCCGAGCCATGGCGCGAAAGCTATCCGCAGCTGGAGCGCACCACTATCGGCGGCGCGATACGCGCCCGCCTCGACTATCGGCGCCGTAAGGGCGGCTTCCGTCTGACCGGTCATGTGACGCTGGCCGATGTCGACCTCGCCAGCAGCGAGCCGAGCTTCGCCTTGCGCCAGCTGAATCTCGACCTGCCGCTCGCACTCGGCAGTGGTATCGACGGAGCTGCGGCGGATGGATTGCTGCGTTTCGCCGGACTTACTGCCGGCGGATTGCAGGTCGATGGTGCCAGTGTTCGCTTGCGCAGTGGAGACAATCGCATCGCTTTCGCCGAGCCTCTGGAGATGCCGCTGCTCGGCGGGCGCCTGCGTCTCGGTGAGCTCGCCGTGGAACGACTCGACTCGAGCGAGTGGCACGCGCTGCTGGCGCTCGAGCTGCAGCAGCTGGATCTCGGCCTGACGACCACGGCGCTCGGCTGGCCCGCGATTGCCGGCACTCTCGACGGATCTCTGGCGCCGCTGCGCTTCGATGCCGGCGAGCTGAGCAGCGGTGGAGCGCTTCGTGCGGAGGTTTTCGGCGGCCGGGTGGAGCTGCGCCATCTGCGCGCCGAACAGTTGAGCTCGTCGGTGCCGACCTACGGCGTCGATATCAGCTTTGACGACATCTCGTTGCGGCAAGTGACCCAGAGCCTCGAGCTGGGACGAATCTCGGGAGTGGCGCGGGGCGGCGTCACCGGGCTCGCCATTGCCAACGGCGAGCCGACTCGCTTCGATGCGTGGCTGGAAACCAAGCCGGATGCCAAGGAAAAGCAGAGCATCAGCGTGCGGGCGATTCGCCAGATCTCCATCCTCGGCGGCGCCGGCGGCGATCCGATCAGCGGCACGGTGATGCGGCTGTTCGACGAGTACGGTTACTCGGCGATGGGATTCCGCTGCCGCTTGGAAAATGACAAGTTCGTGTTGCATGGGGTGCGCAGTGAGGGTGACAAGGAGTACTTGGTGGTCGGCTCGCTGCTGCCGCCGCGGGTCGACGTGGTCAGTCACACCCAGGTGATTTCGTTCTCCGACATGGTCGAGCGGTTGCGGCGCATCGGCGCTGAGCCGCCCGCGCAAGAAGAAGGAGCGCAACAATGAAGCTGGCACGCTCGGGAGCCGGAATGATCGCCGCTCTGACGTTGCTCGGATGCATCACCGTCAACGTCTACTTCCCCGCACCCGAGGTGCGTCAGGCCGCCGAAGAGATCGTCGAGGAGACCTGGGGTGGTGCCGCGCCGCTGCCGCCGCCGGCCGAAGGAGAAAGTCGTTTGCCTGGTGAGGGCGGCGGCTACGCCTGGTCCTTGGTTCGCGCCGCTCACGCTGCCGACGTCGACATCAACGTCAGCACCGCCGCGATTCGTGCTTTGAAAGACCGCATGAAGACCCGCGCCGATCAGCTCAAGCCCCATCTC
The DNA here is from genome assembly GCA_035627175.1 of Terriglobales bacterium. Classification (GTDB taxonomy): domain Bacteria; phylum Desulfobacterota; class Binatia; order HRBIN30; family HRBIN30; genus DASPMH01. Next base: position 2,096 of record DASPMH010000453.1, read on the forward strand.
AGCGCGGGCCGCGTCGGCATCGCGCAATCGGGAATGTTGTCGGTGCGCGGTCTCGAGGGGCTGACCCTCAAGGACCAGGCGACGGTGCGGCGGCTCGTCGATGCCGAGAACGCCGACCGCCTGGCGCTCTATCGCGAGATCGCCAAGGCCAACAACTTCGGCGAGGAGCGCGTCGCCGACGTGCAGCGAATCTTCGCCGACACCTGGATCCAGAAGGCCGAGAAGGGTTGGTGGGTCGAGCAGGGTGGATGGAAGCGCAAGTGACCGGCCCCCCGCGCTTCACCCTTTGGTCGACAACCCGCCGTCGACTGGAATCACCGCGCCGGTGACATACGCCCCCGCTCGCGATGCCAGGTAGATCGCGATCCCCGCCATGTCCTCGGGCTCACCGATGCGTCCGAGCGGGCATGAAGCGACGATCGCATCGCGGAACTGATCGAGCGTCGCCTGCATCATCTTGCTCTCGAACGGCCCCGGGGCGATCGCGTTGACGGTGATGTTCTGCCCCGCCAGGCGCATCGCCAGAACCTTGCTGAGGTGATGCACGGCAGCCTTGCTCGACGAGTAGGAGTAGGTCTCCAGCAACGGCACGCGCAGGCCGTCGATCGAGCCGATGTTGATCACCCGCGCCGGGTCGCCCGGGCGGGCGGCTTTCTCCAGTTGCGGCACCAGGGCGCGGGTCAGGTGAAAGACGCCCTTGACGTTGAGCCCGAGCACCTTGTCCCATGCCGAATCGGGAAACTCCGCCAGCGGTGCGCCCCAGTTGGCGCCGGCATTGTTGACCAGGATGTGGAGCGCCGGCTCGCGCTCGGCGAGCGCAGCGGCGAGCCGGTTGCACTCCGCCTCGGTCGAGAGATCGGCCGGCAGCGAGATACACTCGCCGTGGGCGCTGAGCTCGGCCGCCGCCGCATCGCACGTCTCGCGCTTGCGCGAAGAGATGTAGACCTTGGCGCCGTTCTCGACGAAGCCGCGCGCGATCATCAAGCCGATGCCGCGCGAGCCGCCGGTGACCAGTGCCACTTTGCCCGCGATCGAAAACAGATCTTTCACCAGAGGTCCTCCTCGAACATGCGATCCAGCTTGGCCGCGCGCCGCCGCAGAAATTCGCGCTGCTCCGGATGGGTGAGAATGTAGAGGTCGCCGCGCTCGATGCCGCGAACGACGCGGCGGCCGACCTCTGCCGGCTCGATCACGCCGCCTTTCATCGCGCTCGCCGGCGGCGGTGGCGGATCTTCGGTCGGATTGCGCATCGCCGTCGGGCGCATGCGGACGGTATTCTCGTTGATGTTGGTAGCGACGATCATCGGGCACAGCACGCTGACGCCGATGCCGTCCGGCTGCAGCTCGCGGTAGAGCGATTCGCTCAAGCCGACGACGGCGAATTTCGAGGCGCAATACAGACCGAGCCATTGCATGCCGACCAGGCCGGCCATCGAGGCGGTGTTGACGATGTGGCCGCCTTGTTTCTGCTCGACCATGCGCGGCATGAATGCCTCGATACCATGGACGACGCCCCAGAAATTGACGCCCATGGTGAACTCCCAGTCCTTGTGACTCGCCTGCACCATCGTGCCGAAGGGGGCGACGCCGGCGTTGTTGCAGAGAATGTGCACGGCGCCGAAGTGATCGATGGCGCGCGCGGCGAGCTCTTCGACACTGTCGCGAATGGTGACGTCGACGGGTACGCCGAGCACCTCCGCACCGCCCTCTTTGAGCGCGGCCGTACCGCGCGCCAGCGCCTCGGCATCGAGGTCGCCGAGCACGATCTTGGCGCCACGCGCCGCAAAGGCACCCGCCATCGCCATACCGATGCCGCCGGCACCCCCGGTAATCACCGCCACCCGATCTCGGAAAGCATCCATGGAGCGGGGTCATAGTAGCCAACCCGCAGCGAGGCAACGCAGGTATGCGCCCCCTTTGCTTCTCAAAGGGGGCGAATGGAGCTCACCCTCTTGATGGGTCGGGCGCGCTTGCTAGAACGGCACAGCACCGCGCTCCAACCACACCATCCGGAAGGCTCATACATGCAAGATTTTCCTTCGGCAGATTCGGGACGCGCCTACGGCGTGTTGGCGACGAGCTTCAACGAAGCCCTGCGCGAGGCGCGCAACGCTCTCGCCGAGCACAGCCATCTGCTGCCACCCGGCCGGCTCGGCGAGATGGACGCGATGCTCGAGGAGTTCGCCCGCCGGCGGGTCCGCATCGCCGTCTATGGCGAGGTCAAGGCGGGCAAGTCGACGCTGGTCAACGCGCTCGCCGGCGCGACACTGTCGCCGACCGCGTTCGATCCGCTGACCTCGGTGCCGATCAGCATCACTTACGGACTCGACACCGGCTGGCACATCGGCGGACGCGGTTTCGCCAATGTCGAGGAGCTCGCCGAGGCGATGCGCGGCGGCAACGTCGACGGCAGCGAAGTCACCGTCACCACCGCCCTCGACATTCTGCAGCTCGGCGGTCAGGTCGACATCGTCGATACTCCCGGCGTCGGCTCCGAAGATCGGCTCGACGTGGTTACCGCCAACGTGCTGCGCTCTCTCGACGCAGTGGTGCTGGTAGTACGCTACCCGGCGCTGTTCACCCAGTTCACCCGGCGTCTCGTCGAGCAGTTGCAAGCGGACATCAGCAAGCTGTTCGTCGTCTGGAACGTCGATGCGGCCTGCACCGAGCTCAGCCAGGAGGAGCGCGAGCGGCAGAAGGAGATGCTCCGCCGCAACGTCGCCGGGGCGCACGATCTCTTCCTCGTCGATGCCAAGCGCGCCTTCGCCGCAGCGCAACAGCGCTCCGAGGAAGGTCTGGAAGCCAGCGGCTTGAAGGCCTTCGTCGAGGCCTTGGCGGCCTTTGCCGGCTCCAGCAAGCGCGAGGTCGCCGCCTTGCGCGAGGCGAGCAAGCGCGCCCAGCAGTGGCTCGGCGAGCCGCTCGAGCTGATGAATCAACGCCAGTCGGTGCTCGAGCAGTCGCTTTCCGTCACCCGCCAGCGCCTGCGCACGCTCGAGCAGCAGATCGACGAACGCGGCCAGCAGGCGCGCGCGGCCTTCGCCAATCTCCAGGCCGCGCTCGGCCAGGCCGCCGAGCATCACAAGGCGCGAGCCCGCGAGCTTGCCGCCGTGCTGCGCAAGCAACTGAAGGGGGCCCGCCGCGAGTGGATCCGCAATGCCGACAGCGACGAGCTGCAGCACGCCGTCGATGCCGCCACCAACTCGTATGCGGACAGTATCGACCTCGCCATGCTGGCCACCATCGAAGCCTTTCGCGACGCGGCGGCGGGCTTCGGCTCGACCGTCGATCTCCAGTCGCGGCCGCGTCTGCAACCGGCCGTGGCAAGCTTGAGCCCCGAGGAGCGGGTCAGCCGGGCTCGCACCGGCAGCTTGCCCCGCTTGCGCCGCTCGCTGTGGCGCAACTGGTATCTGCCCGGTCTGACGACGCTCGAGACTGCGACGATCGACGACGAGCTGCGCTCGCAGGACGAGTGGCTCGAGCAGATTCAGCGGGACACCGAGGCGGCGGCGCGGTCGGTGCTCGATCAGCGGGTCGCCGAGATCCAGCGTGAGGGCGCGGCACAAACCGAGGCGCTCGAGCAGGAGACCAATTTCAAGTCCGAGTCGGCGGAGCTGCAAGCGCTCAATCGCAACGCGCCGTCGGTTCACAACGCCCGCGCCCAGGTCGATGACATCGCCGCCGAGGCCTGGTACCTGAGCACCACCTGACGGAGGTTCCCCTTGCGCTTCACCAAGACCAGCCGCGTCTCTCACCCCGCTTCGCTCGTGCTCGATCTGATGATCCATCGCATGCACGACATCGTGCCCTTCCTTCCCAACGTCGAGAGTATCGAGCTGCGCTCCAAAGAAGATCTCGACGATGGCAAGATCCGCATCGTCCGCTACTGGCAGGGTACCGCCGACAATCTGCCCTCGGCGCTGCGGCCGTTCATCTCCAAGGACGTGCTCGGTTGGACCGATACCGCGCTGTGGGAGCCCGCCGAGTACAAAGTCGACTGGACGCTGAGCACCAACGTTGCCGCCCAGCTCTATGAGTGCTCGGGCACCAACCATTTCGAGCCCGATCCCAAGGACCCGGAGCACACCACCCGCATCCGCATCACCGGCAATCTCCAGGTCCATCCCGATCAGCTCCCCGGTGTGCCGCGCTTCCTCGGCTCGCGCTTGGCGCCGCAGATCGAGAAGTTCGTCGTCGACATGCTGACTCCGAATCTCACCGACGTCGCCAAGGGGCTGCAGAATTATTTCGACGCCCAGGCGCGCGCCAACCGCATCGATTGACCTCGATCTCCCCCTAGCCGCTCCGGCCGTCCATGCTATGGCGCCTCGCATGCGCACCGCCGCCATAACCATCGCAGCGGCCACGCTCCACGCCTCGGCCGCCCACGCCGCCGAAGCCACCACCCATGACTCCGACCTGCTGACCGGCATCGGCCTGTCGATCATCGCCGCGACCGTCTTCGCCTTCCTCGCCCGCGCCCTGCGCCAGCCGCTGCTGCTTGCCTACCTCGCCGCGGGCGCAGTGCTCGGGCCGGAGCTCGGCCTCGGTCTGGTCAGCGACCACCGCACCGTCGAGCTGATCTCCGAGATCGGCTTGATCCTGTTGCTGTTCATCATCGGTCTCGAGATCGACGTGCGCAAACTGTGGATCGCCGGCCGCTCGCTGGTGCTTGCAGGGGTCTTCCAGTTCATCGGTTGCGTCGCCCTTGGGGTCGCCTTCGTCGAGCTCAGCGGCGCAGCGGGGGACGGCCGCTACGACACCTTCTACCTGGCGGTGGCGATGGCGCTCAGCAGCACCATGGTCGTGGTCAAGCTGCTCTACGACAAGCTCGAGCTGGCGACGCTGCCGGGACGGCTGACCCTCGGCATCCTCGTCTTCCAGGATCTCTGGGCGATTCTGGTGCTGGCGCTGCAGCCGAACCTCGACAACCCGCAAGTGACGGTGCTGCTCGGCTCTTTGATCAAGGGCGCAGGGTTGGTCGTCGCCGGCTTGGCGTGCAGTCGCTACCTGCTGCCGCCGCTGTTCGCTACCGTCGCCAAGCAGCCCGAGGTGATGCTGATCGCGGCGCTAGCCTGGTGCTTCGCCATGGCGGGCGTTGCCAGTGCGGCCGGGTTGTCGCGCGAGATGGGCGCCTTGATCGCCGGGGTCAGCATCTCCAGCTTCCCCTACAACGTCGACGTCGCCGCCAAAGTGATCAACCTCCGCGATTTCTTCGTCACCCTGTTCTTCGTCTCGCTCGGCATGACCATCACCATGCCGACGCTGCCGTTGCTTGCTCTGGCCCTGCTGGCGTCAGCCTTTCTCATTGCCAGCCGCTTCCTGACCATCTTTCCGATCCTCTACGCCACCGGCAACGGCCTGCGCACCAGCCTGCTGCCGAGCATCAATCTCGCCCAGATGAGCGAGTTCTCGCTGGTGATCGTCAATCTCGGCGCCGGCTTCGGGCATGTCAGTCCGCAGGTGGCCTCGCTGCTGACCTTCGTCTTCGCCATCACCGCGATCGTCTCGACCTATCTGATCACCTACAACCATCCGCTGCAGAAACGCCTCGGCGGATTGCTGCAGCGGCTCGGGCTGCACGACCCACAGCTCGGCACCGCGCTCAGCAGCGGTGGCGAGCATCCGCCACCGGCGATCGTCTTCCTCGGCTTCTTTCGCGAGGCGAGCTCGATTCTGCACGAGCTGCTCGACGGCGGCGAATGCGAGCGGCTGATCCCACGCGATCGGCTGATGGTGGTCGATTTCAATCCCGACGTGCACCGAGCCCTGAATCAGCGCAACGTGCCGTGCATGTACGGCGACATCGCCAGCATGGAAACGCTGCAGCACGCCCACATCACCGAAGCCAAGCTGGTGGTCTGCACGCTTCCCGATTCGATCCTCAAGGGTCTCGACAACCGGCGGATGCTGCGCCAGCTGCGGCGGGTCGCACCCAAAGCTCAGGTCGTCGTCGCTTCAGAGACGATCCACGGCGCCCTCGCGCTCTATGACGAGGGTGCCGACTTCGTCGTCATCCCGCGCTTGCACTCGGCGCGCTACCTCGCCGAGACGCTCGCCGGCGCAACCGGCATGGCGCTCGACGAGTTGCGCCAGCGCGAGCGCGAGGCGCTGCGCCAGCGCAACGAGGTACTGCCTTGAGCCTACTCTTTGTGGTGGCCGTGATGGTGCTCGCGCTCGGCGTGCGCTTCCTTGACCACCTTGTCGACCAGATGCCCGGGTAGCTCCTCGTAGTGGGAGAACCCCATGGTGAACGAGCCGCGTCCGCTGGTCATCGAAGTCAGATCGGGGGCGTACTTGAGCACCTCCGACATCGGCACCGATGCCTTGATCACCTGGCCGTGGCCGCGCGCGTCGACCGACTGCACCTTGCCGCGCCGGCTGTTGAGATCGCCGATGACGTCACCCATGCAGTCGTCAGGGACGGCGACTTCCATGTTCATGATCGGCTCGAGCAGGATCGGCTTGGCTTTCTCCAGTGCCGCCTTGAATCCCATCGAAGCGGCGATTTTGAACGCCATCTCCGACGAATCGACGTCATGATACGAGCCGTCGTACAGGGTCACCTTGACGTCGACGATCGGATAGCCGGCGAGGATGCCCTCGTTCATCGCCTCGCGCACGCCTTTTTCGACCGCCGGGATGTACTGCCGCGGTACGACGCCGCCGACGATCTCGTCGACAAATTCGAATTGCGCGCCGCGCGCTAGCGGCTCGACCTTGAGCCAGCAGTCGCCGTACTGGCCGCGCCCGCCCGACTGCTTCTTCAGCTTGCCCTGCGACTCGGCGCGGCCCTTGATGGTTTCCTTGTAGGGAATCTTCGGCGCCTTGAGCTCGACCTCGGCGCCGTACTTGCGGTGCATGCGCTCGATGATCACCTCGATGTGCAATTGGCCGACGCCGGAGAGAATCAGCTCGCGCGTCTGCGGATCGCGATGCATGTCGAGCGAGGGATCCTCTTCCATCAAGCGATGCAGCGCCGCGGCCGCTTTCTCTTCGTCGCCCTTGCCTTTGGGGGCGACGGCGAAGGAGATCGCCGGCGGCGGCAGCTCGACACGAGGAAAGACGATCGGGGACTTCTCGTCGGCCAGCGTGTCGCCGGTGGCGGTGTCCTTGAGCTTCGCCACGGCGACGATTTCACCGGGCAGCGCTCGCGCGATCTGCGTTTGCTTCTTGCCTTCGAGGCGCAGCAGGTGGCCGAGACGCTCGCGGGTATCCTTGCTGACGTTCAGTACCGTCGCATCGGTCGCGGTGCCGGACATCACCCGAAACAGCGTCAGCTTGCCGGCGAACGGATCGACCATTGTCTTGAATACGTATGCCGAGAACGGCTCGCTAACGGCGGGCTCGCGGGTCAACGGTTCGGCGATCTTCGGATCGCGCCCCTCGACTGTACCCAGGTCTGCGGCCGAGCCGAGATAGGCGATCGTTGCGTCGAGCAATGGCTGCATGCCGATCGTCTTCGCCGAAGAACCGCACAGCACCGGTGTCAGCGTTCCGCTCAGCGTGCCTTGGCGCAGGGCCTGGAGCACTTCTTCGTTGGTCAGGGTGCCGTGCTCGAGATACTTCTCGGTCAGCTCGTCGGTCGCTTCGGCGGCGAGCTCGATCATCGCTTCGCGAGCGGCAGCGGCTTGCGCCTGGACGTCGGCGGGAATCGCCTCCTCCTTCAGCTTGCCGTCGGGCTGCGCCAGCAGAGCTTTCATGGTCAGCAGGTCGACCACGCCGCGAAAGCTCTCGGCGGCACCGATCGGCATCTGCACCGGCACCGGTTTGGCACCGAGGTGGCTGCGCAGGTCGCCGATGGCGGCGTCGAAGTCGGCGTGCTCGCGGTCCATCCGGGTGACGAAGGCGATCGCCGGCAGGCGCAGCTCGGCAGCGCGCTGCCACATGGTCTCGGCCTCGACGCGGATCTGCCCCGCCGCCGGAGCGACGGTGAAGATCAGGCTGGTGCAGCCGCGCAGGCAGTGGATCGCATCGCCGAGAAAGCTGGCGTAGCCCGGCATGTCGAGCAGAGTGAGATCGTGCTTCTTGTAGGTGAAGCTGAAGATCGAGGTGGTCAGCGTCGAGCGCCGCCGCATCTCTTCGGGCTCGGTGTCGAAGGCGGAGTTCTCCTCATCGGGACGCCCTTGGCGCGTCACCGCGCCCGCCGCGAAGATCAGGCCGTCTGCCAGCGATGTCTTGCCGACGCCGCCCTGACCTACAATGCCGATGCTGCGTACCTGCTTGACGTCTTCCGCCATGATTCCTCCTGGCTAACCTGGCCGCGCGGCGATCCCTTGCCGGCGGCGCGCGTCACTCTTGGTTGCGCTCGTACACCAATCGTAAGCCCTCGAGCGTGAGGAACTCGTCGACCTCCTCGATACATTCCGAATCCGGCGCCAGCAGCGGCGCGAAGCCGCCGGTGGCGATCACCCGAGCTTTGACGCGATTTTCCTTCTCGATGCGCTGGATCAGCCCGTCGACCAGCGAGACATAGCCATAGATCAAGCCCGACTGGATCGCGTGCGCGGTGTTGCGTCCGACCACAGTCTTCGGCTTCACCAGCTCGACCGGCGAGAGCTTGGCGGCGCGGTCGAACAACGCCTTGCTCGCCACGGCGAGACCCGGCGCGATCACTCCGCCGACGTACTCGCCTTTCTTAGAGACGTAGTCGAAGGTGGTTGCCGTGCCGAAGTCGACGACGATGGTGGTCGACTTGGTGCGAGCGTAGGCGGCGATGGCGTTGACGACGCGATCGGCGCCGACTTCCTGCGGCTTGTCGTAGAGGATCGGCATGCCGGTGCGGATGCCGGGACCGACGAATAGAGGGACTACCCCGAGGTAGTCGCGGCACAGTGCATCGATGATGCGGTTCATCGACGGCACGACGTTGGAGACGGCGATGCCGTTGACCTTGGCGATGTCGTTGGCGCTCATCAGGCTGCGCACCAGCACGCCGTACTCGTCGGAAGTGCGCTCGACCTCGGTCTGCAGACGCCAGTGATGGCGAATGGTAGCGCCTTCGTAGATACCGAGAACCGTGTGGGTGTTGCCGACGTCGATGGCGAGAAACATCGACTCAATCCAACCGCGTCACGAGGCAGTGGTACAGTGGGTTCACGGTTCGGTCGTTCCTAGCACCGTTACGTCGCCGGCGACAACCCGTGTCTCGCCAGCGGCATGGCGCAGGCGCAGCCGCCCCTCTGCATCGATGCCGAGCACTTCGCCCTGCTGCAGCTCGCCGCCGGCGTCGATGCGCACCTGCCGCCCGGTCAGCAGCGACAGGTCGTCCCAGGCATTGCGTATCGCCGCGAAGCCGCCGCTGAGGAAATCGAGATAGCGACGTTCGAGATTGGCGAGCAGGCGATCGGCGAAGCGGTCGCGGGCGATCGGCTCGGATCCCAGCGGTAGGAACTGGATCAAGCCGCCGGCGATAGCGCGGAGCTCCGGCGGCAGCTCGTCGGCGCGGAGGTTGAGGTTGACGCCGATGCCGGTGACGACGAAGCCGACCTGGCTGCCGCTCGCTTCCATCTCGGTCAGAATGCCGGCGACCTTGCGCCCGGCGACCCAGACGTCGTTCGGCCATTTGATCTGCGCCTGCGGCACCCATTCGCGGGCGGTCTCGGCCGTCGCCAGCCCCGCGACCAGCGTCAGCTGAGGCACCATCTCGAGAGCGACCGGCGGCCGCAAAAGCACCGACATGTAGAGATTGCGGCCCGGCGGCGACGCCCAGCTGCGGCCGAGGCGGCCGCGCCCGGCGCTCTGCTGCTCGGCGATGGCGACCAGACCCTCCGCCGCGCCGCTGCGGCCGGCTTCGCGCAGCCGGGTATTGGTCGAGTCGGTCTCCTCGTAGAAGTCGATCCGCGCGCCGAGCCGCGACGATCGTCGCAGCGCCCGCAAGGCGTCGATGTCGAAGCTCATCGCATCCACTCACCAGCCTGCACCAAATTTGTAAAGCCGCCGCGGAAAGCTGTAGCGCGCGCTCTCCGAGCGCGCCCGGTCTACCGCGAACCTCGCCCTTCCCCCTCCTTAGAAAGGAGGGGGGTATTGGAGAGCGGCGCTACGAATGTGGTGACGTGGTGAAATCGTCGTGGCGATGGTGCTAGAAGCGGAAGAATCATGAGACGCGACATCGTCCACGTGGGTGCCGGCAACCTGACCTATGAGATCCGCGAGATCGTCGCGGTCGGTCGCCGCTTGAGCCAGGCCGGGGTGGAAGTGGTCTGGGAGAACATCGGCGATCCGGTCCAAAAGGGCGAGGAGCCGCCGGCGTGGATCCGCCAGATCGTCCACGAGCTGATCGACGAGCGCATCTCGTGGGCCTACTGCGACACCGAAGGCGTCCCGGCGACGCGCGAGTTTCTCGCCGCCAAAGTCAACGAACGTCCCGGCGGCGTGCAGATCACCGCCAACGACATTCTCTTCTTCAACGGCCTCGGCGATGCCGTCTCCAAGGTCTACGGTCAGCTGCGGCGCGAGGCGCGGGTGCTCGGCCCGTCGCCTGCCTACAGCACCCACAGCTCGGCCGAATCGGCGAGCAGCGGCTACAAGCACCTGACCTACAACCTCGATCCGTACAACGGCTGGATGCCGGACGTCGAAGACATCCGGATGAAGGTCAAATACAACGATTCGATCGCCGGCATCTTGCTGCTGACGCCGGACAATCCGACCGGGGCCGTCTATCCGCGCGCGATGCTCGAAGAGATCGCCGAGATCGCCCGGCAATTCGACTGCTTCATCATCACCGACGAGATCTACGCGCACATCGTCTACGGCGGCGGGCGGATGCACGCCAGCGAGTGGGTCGGCGACGTGCCGGCGATCGCCATGCGCGGCATCAGCAAGGAGTACCCATGGCCGGGCTCGCGCTGCGGCTGGATCGAGATCTTGAACCGCGGCCGCGACGAGAACTTCTCGATCTACTGCAACAGCCTGCTCGCGGCGAAGCGTCTCGAGGTGTCGAGCACGACCCTGCCGCAGATGTCGATCCCACGCGTCATCGGCGACCGCCGCTACCTCGATCACCTGCACAGCCGCGAGAACCTGTTCGAGCAGCGCGCCAATGAAGCCGTCGCCGCCTTCGCCGGCTGTGACAGCGTCGTCGTCAACAAGCCCGGTGGCGCCTTCTACTTCACCGTGATGTTCCGCGACGGCGTGCTCAACAACCAGCAGACCCTGCCGATCGACAACCGCGGCGCGCGGCAACTGATCGAGCAGCTGGTGCAAGGCGTCGCTCCCGACAAGCGGTTCGTCTACTATCTGATGGGCGCGACCGGCATCGTCGTCGTGCCGCTGACCGGCTTCCAGAGCGACCACCACGGCTTCCGCATCACGCTGCTCGAGTCCGACGACCGCAAGCGAGCCTGGATCCTGAAGACCTTGCGCCTGTCGATCGACGCCTACGTCGGCAGCTGACCTCCAGCGACGGCAGCCCCAGGCGTGCGCCCCCTTTCCCAAAGAGGGCAGCGCCGAAGGCGCGGATTTTCTGCGAGCCCCACACGACACTTGCTCGCAGCGCACCTGCCGCCGTCTACCGACGGCAGCTAC
>DASPMH010000454.1:0-2161 GCA_035627175.1 Terriglobales bacterium
CGCGGCGGCGCAGCTCTGCGGGAACGGCGCGATCGACGGGGGCGAAGATTGCGATCTGGGGACGCTGAACAACGCATCCTGTCAGAGCCAGGGCTTCGCCGTGGGTGTACTGTCGTGCACGGATGGATGCGTATTCGACACTAGCGGTTGCTCCGCCATGCGGTTCGCCGACAACGCCGATGGCACGATCACAGACAACAAGACCAGGCTGATGTGGGAGAAGAAGATTGGGCTGAATGGCACCATCAACCATAGCAACTTGCAGGATGCCGACAACATTTACCGCTGGTCGGGTACTTGTACAGGCGATGGAACGCGCTGCCAGCCGAACGCCGCCTCCGAAGCAGCCTGCCTGTTGGGGGTTGAGAATAGCACCGACGGTTGCGCCCGATGCATATCCGGCACCTGCTCAGTGACGCCGGGTACTATTTGGCAATGGTTGGCTGCTCTGAATGCGGCGGCGTATGGGGGATACAGCGATTGGCGAATGCCAACACTCTCGGAACTCCAGGGATTAATCGACTATGCCGACACGACGCCGCCGGCTATCAATGGGGCGTTGCATGGTGCAAGCTGTGGCGGAGCTTGCACGGACGCGACGAACGCGGTTTGCGCGTGTACGCAGCCCACCTACCATTGGTCAGCGTCTACTTACGTGTCAGCTCCGAGTAACGCGTGGGCTGTCAGCTTCCAGGAGGGCTTTGCGCCCACGCAGCCTAAAGCGTCAGCCGGTGGTTGGTACGTTCGAGCCGTTCGCGGCGGACCATGATCGCTCGGGGATCAGTCGAGCGGTCAAAAGGAGTCGCTTGGTTGGCTTGCTCCGCACGAGCGGAAGCGACCGTGGCAGTCGTCACACCGTCAGTCGGTGAACTAGTTCCTCGTTTCAAATGAACCTTAGTGACGACGAGGCAGCGGATGATGGGGGCACATGAATGCAGCCTTAGTCCGGAGCTTACCGCCATGATTTGCAAAAGGCCGGTCAGATCGTGCACGCCGGGCGTGCGTTGTGCTGACTCCTTAATGCAATACAAGAAATTTATTTAAGGACCCCGCGCTGGTACGTGTCGTTTAAGCCAGCCGACGCAACCTACTTCAATTCGTCTCGACCTATGCGCCTCACTTCCATCAATGTTGCTTCGTCTCCTTCTATCTGAAGAACATCGATTACCTTGGAGATGATTTCGTCTGGAGAACGACCAGGATCGGAGGCCGACTCCTCACGGAACGTGCGCCGCAACTGTTTGAACGAATAGGTATTGCCTTTTCGAGATTGAAAATTAGCCATAGTGGGAACTTTGTATCAGCGATGATCTTGTACCTGCAACTGCCCGGCGTCCCGGTCGCCAAATGAATTCGTTGCGATCGACAGAGTTCACTAGTGGCTTTATTTGTCGTCACAGTTGCCACGCTCCTGGGGCCTTCGCATCGACTGCCAGAAAGTTCACTCCGGGCGACGCCTCCGAATTGCGAAGTCCGCAGGTCCCCTCTTTTTTCGCCCACCATCGGCGGTAATTCCCACTTCCTATCGATCTGATCAGGCAAGGCTTGCGAGACGGTGCTTCGCCTCGCTATTGCGGGGGTAAGTTTGTAGCCGGCGACCGACGAGGGGGGAATGAGCATCTATCGATCGATTTGGAGCCGAAAGCTCGATCGTCTCAGGTTTCTAGGTGCCGCGGTGCTGATGGTGATCGCCTCGCAAGTGGCCGCCGCCGAAGGCGACCTCGACCTGACCTTTGGCTCCGGCGGGATCGCGGTCCGAGCAGCCGAGCGCGATGTGCCGCGCGAATGGGCCACGTCGGTACTGTTTCAACCGGATGAAAAGATCCTGGCAGGCGGTACCGGTACGACGCCCGGCACCACCTTTGCGCTGGTGCGCCTCAATCCGGACAGCTCGCTTGACGGCACGTTCGGCAGCGGCGGCCGTTTGATCAGCGAAGTCGTCGGCCAGCTGCACGCAGTGGCATTGCTGCCGGACGGCAGGTTCGTTGCCGCCGGGGACAGTTGGGACGAGATCACGCAGATGGTAGAGTCGAGATGTGGCGCGGTGGTTTAGGCTGAGGTTTGGATTCCCTGTTGCTCGCTCTTTCGTCTGCGAGTGTCCCAGCATTCCAGCCGTGCTCCGTTTCCACATCCCGCTCATCAAACCGGACGTGCGGTTCTC
>DASPMH010000455.1:0-4014 GCA_035627175.1 Terriglobales bacterium
TTCTCCGCCCTCAAGCCGAGCAAGAGCGGCTCGCAGCACCGTCTCTATCGCCGCCGCGACATCGATACCCTGCGCCAGATCAAAACCCTCCTCTACGACGAGCGCCTGACCATCGAAGGGGCTCGCAAGCGCCTCAAAGAGCTGCAGAAGAAGGACGTCCGCCAGACCGAGCTGCCGCTCGATCAGAAGAACTACCGCGCCATACTGCTGCGCGTCCGCCGCGAGCTGCAGTCGATCCACAAGCTACTCAGCTCCTGATCCTTTAGGTGTGCGCCCCCGTTTCCGGCCCCTCCTTTACTCTCCCCCGCACGCAAAGAGTGCGCGCCGGGGAGGGAACCTCGCTGGGCTTTTGTGTGCAGTCGGCGGTGCATCGCGTGCAAAAGGGTACGGTGGCGGGTGCTGGCGACAAGCGCGCAACCGCGGCGCTTGGTGGCATAGCCATTGCCCTTCCTGCCCACGATGTCGCACCACAAAGAAGCCCACTCGTGCAGCACCTCCGAAGCTGCCGTCCGCTCGCTTCGCATTCTGATGACCGGCTACCAGCTGTGGGGTGACCACAGCGCCACCGAGATCCACGCTCTGGCGGCGATCGTTCGGGTGCCACGCGAGGAGCTGATCGCGGTGATCGACGAGCTCGCCGCCGAAGGGCTGGTGCGCATCGAGGCGCGCCAGAAGGTGACCCTGACCAACGCCGGTGCACGCGCCCTCGACCTCTATCCCGAGTCGCTGATGATGTGAGCCGCAGCAGGCCGGTTGTCTTTCCATCGGTTAACTGGCACTAAGGCTGGCGCGTCGCAGGACGCGTCGGCACAGCAGATCGGGGCGTGGCGCAGTCTGGTAGCGCACTCGCTTGGGGTGCGAGGGGTCGTGGGTTCAAATCCCGCCGCCCCGACTCGTTTGTGTCGAGCTTGCTTCACCTCGATGCCGTGGTAGCGTGCCCTCGTGTCCATCCTCCTCAGCAACGACGACGGCGTCACTTCGCCGGGTTTGACCGCACTGCGGGCTGCGCTGGAGACACTCGACGAGGAAGTTTGGGTCGTTGCTCCCGATCGTGATCAGAGCGCGGTCAGCCACTCGGTCACCCTCAACCGGCCGCTGCGCATCGAGTCGGTCGCGCCGCGCGTCTATGCCGTCGACGGCACGCCCACCGACTGCATCAATCTGGCGATCAACGGCATCTTGCAACAGCGCCCGCGTCTGATCGTCTCGGGTATCAATCGCGGCGCCAACATGGGCGACGACGTCACCTATTCGGGCACGGTCTCGGCGGCGATGGAGGGGACGCTGCTCGGCGTTCCTTCGTTCGCCGTCTCGCTCGTCGCTCGCTATGCCCAGGATTGCGACTTCGAGCCGGCGGCGCGCTTCGCCCGCTATCTGGCCGGCGTGGTCCTCGAGCGCGGCATTCCCAAGGACACTTTGCTCAACGTCAACGTGCCCTGCTTGCCCGCTGACCAGATCCGCGGCTTCGCGCTGACCCGGCAAGGCAAGCGCCGCTACGGCGATGCCATCGTCGAGAACGTCGATCCGCGCGGCCGCAAGTACTATTGGATCGGCGGCGGCGAGCTCGATTTCGTACCCGCGGAAGGGACCGATTTTGCAGCCGTACAGGAACGGCTGATCTCGGTGACCCCGCTGCACCTCGATCTGACCAACTACCAGTCGCTGCGCGACCTGGAGGGTTTTCAGGTCCCTTGGCCCTGATCTCCATGGATCTGAAGAGCCACATTCGCGACGTCCCCGACTTCCCCAAGCCGGGCATTCTCTTTCGCGACATCACTCCGCTGTTGGCGAACGGCCCCGCCTTCAAGCAGGTGGTCGACCGGATTGCGGAGCACTATCGCGGCAAGGTCGACATGGTGCTCGGCATCGAGTCCCGCGGTTTCATCTTCGGCGCCCCGGTTGCCTACGCGCTCGACTGCGGTCTCGCCGTGGTGCGCAAGCCGGGCAAGCTGCCGGCTCTGAAGTTCACCGCCGAGTATGCGCTCGAATACGGCATCGATCGTTTGGAGATCCATCGTGACGCCTTTGGCAAGCCGTGCCGGGTGCTGATCGTCGACGATCTGCTCGCCACCGGCGGTACCGCCGGTGCCGCGATCGAGCTGGTCGAGCGACTCGGCGGCGAAGTCGTCGCCTGCGCCTTCGTCATCGAGCTGAGTTTTCTCGGCGGCCGCGCCCGTCTCAGCCCGCACCCGGTGACGACGCTGCTCCAGTACGACGAATAATCGCTCGCCAAAGCGCCCGATTGTGCATTTTCCCGGTTCACTTACCCCGGCGCTTCATGCTACCAACGCGACGCTTCCGATAGGATTTCTCCGGGAGGGGGCCTTGGGTATGGAGGACAACACCGCCGCATTCGACGCCGAGCTGTCGGCGCAAATCGCTCGCCAGATCCGGGCGCGCTATCGCCGCTGTTGGACCAACGCCGCCTGCTCGGTTCGCCTGCTCGGCGAGCGCGGCCAGTACGTCGAGGGTTGGGTGGTGGTGAACCGCTTCCATCCGATCGTCATCGAGCACGGCTGGTGCGAGGTCGACACCAGCATCGTCGATCCGACCTACACCCCCGTTGTCAGCCACCTCGAGCCACCGCTCGCGTACTTCGCCGGCATGCGCTTCTCGGCCACCGAAGCCGAAGCCGGGCTCGATCGCGGCAAGCTGCCGATCGCCTGGCTGCGTAGCGATGCCGAGTACGGCCGCGCCTTCTATCGCGCCTGGGCCGATGCCGGACAGCGCTGGCGCCACGAGGCCCGGCCGAGAACCCGCGTCGTCCACTGTCGCAAAGAGCCGTCGGACATCTTCATCGGCCGCCCCTCACAGTGGGCCAATCCCTATCACATCGGTCCCGACGGCACGCGCGAGCAGGTCGTCGCCAAGTATCGCGAGTGGTTGATTCGCCAGCCGCGACTGCTGCGTGAGATTCGCAGCCTGCGCGGGCGGACTCTCGGCTGCGCTTGCGCGCCCTTGCCTTGTCACGGCGATGTCCTGGCCGAGCTCGCCGATCTCGGCTGCTCGATCCTCGAGTCGGCGCGACCGAATCGCAGCAGCGACGCAGTCGCCATCTAACGGCCCGTTTCTTTGAAGCCTACATCCCAGCCCCGGAATCGGCTGCATGCCGGTGACGACCTCGTCGCCGACTTCAGCGACGGCCTGCGCTTGCTCTGGCACGGTCGCGACTGGCTCGGTCCGATCGAGCTCGGCCTCGCCGACACCAGCCGTACGCCCTCTCTCGACGATTGCGATGGCCGCGACAACGGCAGCGACGATCTCGGTGGCTTTGACGAATGCCGTTGGCGCCATGGGAGCTTGCCCATCGACGCCAGCCTGCGCGCCTACCACGAGTTGCCGCTGTTCGTCTTCGGCCTGACCGCCACCGGCCAGTTGCCGGCGGGGTTCGCTAGCGGCGAGTACAGCAAGCCCTGTGGCGTATGGCCCGGCTTTGCGCCGCGGCAGCGCTCGTCGGCGCAGTCACCGGTCGATCTACGCACCTTCGGTTTCCAGCACTCCGAGTTCGCCTTGCCGGCGTTCGGTGACGAGATGGCGCAGGGGTTCTTCTTCGCGCCGCATCGACCCGCGGCGGTGACGCCGTTGCTGTTCCTCGATGCCGAGCAACGCTGTCTGTTGCTGGCTCCGCTCGATCACTTCCACGAGCAGACCATCGCCGTGCCGCGCGAGGAGATCGAAACCGTCCGCTGCGGCTGGCACGGCGATCTCGAGAGCGTGCCGGCGGGTTTCGCCACCAGCTTTGCAGTGTGGGCCGCGCCCGATCCGCGTACCGCTCTGAATCAGTGGGGCGAGCTGCTGCTGCGCCGCAACGGCACCCGCCGGCTGACCCGCTACGCCGACGAGCTCTCGTCGCGGCTGTCGTATTGGACCGACAACGGTGCGGTCTACTACTACCGCACCGCCGCGGGCTGCGATTACACCGAGACTCTGTCGCGCGCGGTCAAAGAGCTGCATCGACAGGAAGTGCCGGTCGCTTCGGTGCAGCTCGACTCCTGGTTCTATCCCCATGAGCAA
>DASPMH010000456.1:0-3542 GCA_035627175.1 Terriglobales bacterium
TCTCGCCATGTTCATGCAGCTGCTCAGCCAGCTGTCGCTGATCAACTTGCCGACACCGACCCCGGTTCCGGCGACGCCGACGGCGGTGATCGCACCGACGCAGACCGCGACGGCGGTCCCGCCGACCGCGGTGCCGACCTCGACCAGCGTTGCCACGGCCGTGCCGACCTCGACCCCGGTGCCGAGCGCGACGCGCACCGCCACCCGCACCGCGACGCAAACGGCGACGGCAACCCGTGGGGTGGTGATCGACAACAGCGATCCGACCGGTTTCGCGGTGCTCGGGCGGCCGCCGGCGCAGAAGCTTCCCTCGGCGATCCTGATCTACCCGCTGATCACCTCGCGCCCGACCGAGCAGACCCTGGTCGAGATGGTCAATCTGACCGGCTCGCAGGTGGTCGTCCACTGCCATTACATCCGTACCGATACCTGCAACGGCATCGACTTCTCGGTCCGTCTGACGGCGCATCAGCCGATCGCCTGGAATGCCGGCACCGGCCGTGACGGCAACGGCAATCGCGTCGCCCCGCCGTTCACCGGCGAGGCCGAGCTCAAGTGCTTCGTCCAACCGAGCAGCACCGCGCTCAGCGCGCACAATGCCGTGCAAGGTCGCGCCCTGGTACAGGACAACACCGGCCAGACGATCGGTTATGCGGCAATCGGGTTCCGCCGCCTGATCCCGGGCAGCTTCAGTGGCGACGTCGAGCTCGACGGCGTCACCTACGAGCAGTGCCCCGATCGCCTGCACTTCCAGGCCCTGGCGAGCACCACCGGCTCCGACAGCGAGATCATCCTGGTTCCCTGCGAAGAAGATCTGCTCCGTCTGGTGCCGGCGCAGTCAGCGATCCAATTTGCCGTGATCAACGAGTTCGAGCAGCAGTTCTCCGGCTCGATCGGGCTGCGCTGCTACAGCCGCACCCGCTTCAGCAACATCCCGGCACTGCGCCGCAGCTCGGTCGGCACCGACACCGTTCATGCGATCGTCCGCGCCGTCGACGTGCCGGTGGTCGGTCTGGTGATCGACCGCTTCACCGTCCCAGGCTCGAACCTCCCGGCGGCAGCGGCCAACAACCCCTTCTTGGAAGGCGGCCGCTCGGCCACGATCACCATCCCCCACGACAACTTCTAACAAATAGGGGAGGACCCCCATTTCCCACGGCGGCCGTGGGAAATGGGGGTCCTCCCCTTTTTGTTGCTTCGCCGTTGCCGCGAAGGTAAGCCCCCCGCCATGATGCGAACGCGCGAGCTGATGCGGCTGCAGAACACCGGCCATCCCGGGATCAATGCCTTGTTCTCCAAGGCACATTCCGCCGATTGGGACATCGACCGCGACATCGACTGGTCGATGCCGGTCAACCCGGGCGATTCGCTGGTCGCCCACGAATGGGCCGCCTTCGGCAAGACTCCGACCTTCCGCAGGCTGCCCGAACCGGTCAAAAACTACGTTGTCCGGCGCGGCATCGGCCGCATCCTCAATGTCCTCCAGGTCGGCGAGAGCGTGGCCCAGGATGTCTGCGCCAAGCTCGCTCTGACGGTGCGCGAAGAGGACTATCGCAATCACGCCGTCGCTCAGGCGATGGACGAAGCGCGCCACCACCTCGGCTATTGCCGCTTCATCGACAAGATGAACGAGGAGCTCGAGGACATCGATCTCGGCACCGAGATGATGTTCGACGAACTGCTCGCCGCCAACGATGCGGTGACCCTGATCGCCACCGAGCAGTTCTTCCTCGAGAGCCTGGCGATGAACATCTTCGAGAGCATTCAGCGCCACGCCCGCCATCCATTGTTGCGCGAGCTGATCACCTTGATCCTACGGGACGAGAGCCGCCATATGGGGTTCGGTGTGCTCTACATCGAAGAGTGGATGAAACAGCAAGACCTCACCACTCGGATCCAGTTCGCCCGCCGCTGGCTCAGCCAGATTTTCATGATCTTGATGGATCAGCCCGGCCCGCTGATGGCGAGCCGGATGGTGCAGCGGCTCGAAGAGCTCGGCGTCGACGGCGCCGAGCAGCTCGGCCGGCAGATGCTGATCGAGCAGCAGGCGGTCAACGCCGCCGAGGCCGAAGAAGTATTGAGCGGCCAGCGCCTGCCGCACCTGCTCAAGAACGCTCGTCACGCCGGGCTGTTGCAGCCTGAGATCATCGAGGAGCTGGGGCTGACCCACCATCCGCTGGTCAAAGCCGCGAGCCTGCGTCCGGTTTGAGGTATAGCCTGAAGGGCACGGGCCGAGATCGCTGTCGCCGGGCGCTTCTGGAGAAATCCCCCGCGCCTGCGGCGCTGCCCCTTTGGCAAGGGGTTCGTTAGCGGCCGCGCCGGGGACTGCCGCCGAGTTTCTCGAGGTACTCGCTGAAGCGCTTGGCCTTGCGGCGCAAGACGATCGCCTCGCCTTCGATGTCGGCGAGGAGCTCGTCGCCCTCGTTCAAGACGAATTCCGCGCGCAACCGCCGCGGCAACTGGATCTGGCCGCGCGGGCCCACCTTGACGACGTCGGACATGGGCGCGAGGGTATGTCAAAGTTGGGGAGCAGTGAAGCGGTGGAGCGGTGGAGCAGTGGATGCATCGACTGCAGCCTGGCAACCGTCTAGATTCGCCGCGCCATGGCGATACCTGATTTCGTTGCTGCCGAGCTCGAGCGCCGCCGCGGCGCCGGTCTGTTGCGCCAGATGCGTGAGATTGCCGGCGCCCAGGGCAGCGCGGTCGAGGTCGCCGGGCGCTCGGTGCTGCTGCTGTGCTCCAACAACTATCTCGGTCTCGCCGATCATCCCGCCCTGGCGGAAGCCGCGGCTCAGGCGGCACGAGACTACGGTGTCGGTGCGGGCGCCTCGCGGCTGATCTCGGGCTCGATGCGGCTGCACCGTCAGCTCGAAGAAGAGCTCGCCGAGCTCAAGCACTGCCCCCGGGCGCTGCTGTTCAACTCGGGCTACCAGGCCAACATCGGCACCATCGCTGCCCTGGTCGGACGCAACGACGAAGTGTTCAGCGACGAGCTCAATCACGCCAGTCTGATCGACGGCTGCCGCCTTTCGCGAGCTCGTATCCAGGTCTACCCCCACTGCGACGTCGGTGTCCTAGCCGATCAGCTCGCCGCCAGCCGCGCCCGGCGCAAGCTGATCGTCACCGATTCCGTTTTCAGTATGGACGGCGATCTCGCCCCGTTGCACGAGCTCTGCGGGCTGGCGGAGCGGTACGGGGCGATGCTGATGGTCGACGAGGCCCACGCCACCGGGGTGCTCGGAGCCGGCGGCGCCGGCGCGGTGGCGATGCTCGGCCTGAGCGATCGAGTCACCGTGCAGATGGGCACGCTCGGCAAAGCGATCGGCGCGTTCGGCGCCTTCGTCGCCGCCGCCGAGCCGGTGATCGAGCTGCTGGTCAACGCCGCGCGCAGCTTCGTCTTCACTACCGCCCTGCCCCCACCCGTCGTCGCC
This sequence comes from Terriglobales bacterium, assembly GCA_035627175.1. GTDB lineage: Bacteria > Desulfobacterota > Binatia > HRBIN30 > HRBIN30 > DASPMH01. Next base: position 3,432 of record DASPMH010000456.1, read on the forward strand.
AGCGCCCGCACCGGGCTGGCGATCGCCCGAGGCGCGGACGATCGCCGGATGCAGTTGCGGCACAATGCGGCGCGCTTGATCGACGGCCTGCTCGGCCTCGGCTTCGACCTG
>DASPMH010000457.1:0-4252 GCA_035627175.1 Terriglobales bacterium
TCACGCACCAGCATCAGCACGCTGGTGTAGACTTTCTCACTGCCGCCATCGCTGACGATGAAGAAGGGCGCCCGCTCGACCCCGTGCTTGGCACCGAGCACCATTCCCGGGCTGTTGGTATCTCCTTCTTGGGCCCAGACCACCTCATCGATGCGATTCCAAAGCCCGCGTGATTGAAGATGCTGAGTGACTTCTTCGCATTTGCGACAGTCACTGCCATCTTGCATTCTCTTCTTCACCATCGTGATGTGCATGGCAGAAGCTCATACTCGCGGGTCCGCGACGCGGCAAGATAGCGGAAGGAGCGCACCACCCTCATGGCCAATCTGAAATCGAACGACGTCGTCTGGCATGCCGGCACCGTCACCGGCGAAGATCGCCAGCGCTTGCTCGGTCATCGCTCCTGCACCTTGTGGATGACCGGCCTTCCCGCTTCGGGAAAATCGACGCTCGCGGTCGCTCTGGAGAAGGTCCTGCTCGAGCGCCGCATCCATGCCTACGTCTTGGATGGGGACAACATCCGCCATGGTCTCAACCGCGACCTCGGCTTCTCGCCTGAGGATCGCGTTGAAAACATCCGTCGCATCGGCGAGGTCGCCAAGCTCTTCACCGACGCCGGCGTCGTCAACGTCACCGCTTTCATCTCGCCTTATCGCGCCGACCGCGAGCGCGTCCGCGCGCTGATGAAAAAAGGTCAGTTCATCGAGGTCTTCGTCTCGTGCTCGGTAGCGGAGTGTGAACGGCGCGATCCCAAGGGGCACTACAAGAAGGCGCGAGCCGGCGAGATCAAAGAGTTCACCGGGATCTCGGCGCCCTACGAAGAGCCGCTATCGCCCGAGATCGTCGTCTCCACCGACCGCCAGAGCGAGGCGGAGTGCCTCGCTCAAATCGTCGCTTACCTCGAAGCGAAAGACCTGATTCCGCCCGGTTGATCCGAGCCGCGGTCAGCCCCGGGCGATTTCGACGGTCGAGCGGAACGAATCCCAGGCGGCGCAGCTCGGGCAGTAGCCCAGCCACACTTCGCTGGCGCGGCTGCAGCTGCGGCAGCGATGCTCGAGCGGGACGCCACGCCCAGCCTGGCCATAGGCGGACAGGGCTTGATCCGTCTGACCGCGCTTGTGCAGTACCTCGGCGCGCAGGCGGTGTAGCAAGCTCGGTCCATCTTCGGCGGCAATCGCGTCGAGCTCGTTGCCCGCCTCGCTGACGCGGCCCGCCATCAACTGTATCTGGGCCGCGTAAAGACGGGCATGATCGAGATTGGCCTCTTCGGCCCGCAACTTGCCGAGCAGGCTGCACAGCCGATCTTGCCGCTTCGGCTCTTGGGCCAGCTGGCTCAAACGTTCGACCAGCACGGTTCGCGGTGTCGCCCGCAGAGCGCGTTCCCAGGTATCCCAGGCCTGATTCGGCTCGTTACCGGCGAGCTGGGCATCGCCGAGGCTGACGGCGACCGGCACCGGAGCCAGGCGTCGCTCGCTCAAGGCGGCGAGGGCTCGGGCGCGTTCGATCGGTTCAGCGATCTGCAGGGCAGTTTGATAACGGAACGCCAGGAGACGTTCCTGCTCGCGGGTCAGATGCGCGGGATCCCTCGACTCCGCGAGGAACACTTCTTGGGCGCTCGCTGCTTCGGGCCACCGACCGGCATCGGCGTAGGCGGAACGCAGGCGGCCGAGCACCAATGGGGCGCGGGGATGCAAGGCGCGCAACCGCTCGAGGGTCTCCAGCTGAGCCCCGCGTTCGCCCGCCTCGCCCTGCGCTTCGGCGAGCGCCAGTAGTACTTCCGGATTGGTGCTGTGGTGCTTGGTTGCGGCCGCGATCAGGAGGTCGACAGCGCGACGGGTCTCGCCGGTAGCCCGATACGAGCTCGCCAGGGCCAGCACTGCCGAAGCGCTTTCGGGACGGCGGCGCAGCGCCTTCTCGAGCAAGGCGCGCGCTTGCTTGGGATCGCCTTCCCACATCAGCGCGCCACCACGCTCTTGCAGCTCATCGTATTGCTCGCGCTGGCGGCGCTGCCGCGTCTGCCGCCACATCGAGACGGCGCGCTGGCTCGCCTGTAAGGCCACCGCCAGCAGCACCACGGTCGCACCGCTGAGGAACGCGCCGATGACGATTCCGCCGAGAGGGAAAGCGACGACCCATGTCGGTGTGAAGCGGAATTCGGTTTGTGCCGAATTGAGCGACACCAGGTAAACCGCAGCGAGGATCAACGCCACGGTGGCGACGATCACGACAAAGCGTCTCATGCTGTTGTCAGCGCGCTTCGCCGGCCAGGCGCAGATCGCGCGCTTGGCTCTCGTACGGCTCGGGGAGATCGACCCGGGTCGCCTTCGACCACAGTCGCTCGAGGTCGTAGAATTCGCGCACCGGCTCGTAGAAAATGTGGACGATCACGTCGTCGTAATCCATTACCACCCATTGCCCGTGGGTATAGCCCTCGATCGAGAGCGGGCGAATTCCTTCCCGCCCGAGATTCTCTTCGATGCTCTGCGCGATCGCCTGCACCTGGGTATCGGAACGGCCGGTGCAGATCAGAAAATAATCGGAGAGAGCCGTCAATTTGCCCACTTCGAGGAGCACGAGATCGTAGGCTTTCTTGTCGAGAGCGTAGCGAACGCAATGAAGCGCCCGTTCGTGCGAGTCCAATTCGGTGCTCAAGATGATGCGTTCCTCCGCGCGTACAGCTGGTGCCGCGCAATGTATCGGTCGACAGCAGGGGGTACTAGATACCGGACCGACTGATGGCGCCGCAGCAGGGCGCGGACCGCGGTCGCAGAGATGCTCAAATCGGTGATGGTCTGGAACAGGATGCGGTGTCCGCTGAGGTGTTCGAGCACGTTCGCCTTGGGCAGATAACAAAACTCTCCGCGTGCAGCAACGGGGAGCCTTTCCGGTGCGTCTTCCAGGTCGAAAGAAGGTCTCGAGGTGACGATCAAGTCGCAAAGAGCAAACAGCTCGAGGTAGCGGCGCCAGGTGCCGATCTCCAAGAAGGTGTCGAGCCCCATGATGAAGGAGAAGCGAGCTTGCGGATGCCGCCGCCGTAAGGCGTGTAGGGTGTCGATCGAGTAGGAATGTCCGGTTCGGGCAAGCTCGATGCGCGACAGGCGGAAGGCCGGGTTGCCGCGGATGGCGAGCCGCACCATGGCGAGACGATGTTCGGCGGTTTCGACTTCGGGGCCGCGTTTGTGCGGCGGGCTGGCGCTCGGAATGAACAGGATCCGATCGAGCTTCTGTACGATCCGCACTTCTTCGGCACTACGCAAATGACCGAAATGGATCGGGTTGAAAGTGCCTCCGAGGATGCCGATGCGCATCGTCGCAAGGTAGCGCGAAGGAAGGAGCCAATGAAGCGCCGCACTCAAGAGATCGCCCGCCGCGGCCCGCGCAACCTCGGCAACACCTTCAGGACCAGCGCCGCCGGCAATGACCAAGCCAAGGCGGTCGCGACGAATACCACGACTGGATAGTACTGCGGCGGCAATGTGGTGGCGTGGATCGTCACCCACACCATCAGCAGACACCAGAGGATCACCACGCCCGGGAGGTGGAGGATGTCGACATCTCGGCCGAGAGAAGTGATCGCGACGCCGATCGCGAGGGCTGCTGCCAGACGCCAAATCATGCCGCGAGCATACCCTCTGACTCCGATTGCTCCAGTCGGGTGAACACCGCATCCGCATCAACCCGCGGCGAAGCGTAGCCGTGTGGCCCGGCCGCCGGCAGCATCGGCCTGGCCAGCCTGCCGAAGCGCATCCCACTCGATGCTCTGGGCTCCGGTGACGTAACCCTGCGGCGGCGGCTCACGGCCCGGACAATGGGGTCGCGGTACGACCCCCTCGATGAAGTACTCTCGTTTCGGCGAGCCGAAGCGCGGCCAACAGCCGCGAGCGAGCGGCAATCCGGTCCCGGGATCGATCAGGCGGTGATACACCGGCTCTGGCGGCTCCCAGCCGAGCGGGCGGTGATCGCGTCCGTAGATTCGCCGCAGCACGCGGCTGCATACCGGCGCTGCCAATTGTCCCGCGCTGGCAGAGGCCACGATCGGCTTGGGGTCGTCGAAGCCGAGCCACACGCCAATGACGATCTCGGAGGTAAAGCCGATGAACCAAGCGTCGGTGCCGGAATTGGTGGTGCCGGTCTTGCCGGCAACCCGATCTGCCAGGCCGGTGTCGGCAGCGACTCGCGAGGTTCCCGATTGCACCGCGTCGCGAAGAGTATCGGTGATCAAGTAGGCGATCGCCGGTGACAGAGCGCGACG
>DASPMH010000458.1:0-2711 GCA_035627175.1 Terriglobales bacterium
CGTGCGCAGCGCAGGGCAGGGCGCCGAACAAGCCGAATGAGATCGCAATTCGGCTTGCTGTCTGACGTAAGGCCATGAATTGCTCCCATACCCGGTTGATTATCGCCACCGGCCCGGTCTGGCAGCCTAGCGAGAGCACAGCATCAAGACCATCTGCGGTTCCATCTCGGCAGGCGAGCCACGATGAAGCGGACCAGTGACTTACATTTGCGAAACCGCCTTAGGGCATCTTCTTGCCGAAGCCCACGACCGATCCGATAGTTTTGACGATGATTCCAACGTCAGACACGAAGGAACGGTTGCGGACATAATCTCCCGACATTCTTAGCTTCTCGGGTAGAAGCACTCCGACATAGAAGTTCTCGGGATCGTCGGCTTGACTGAGTAGATCGCTCTCGTCGCGCAAATGCACCGAACAGGGATCGGTTATCCCAGGGCGCACGCTCAGGATGAGGTCGCGTTGGTCGGAGGGGTAGATTGCAACATATTTAGGCACTTCAGGGCGCGGTCCGACCAGGCTCATATCCCCGGTAACGACGTTCCAAAGCTGCGGCAGTTCGTCCAATTTCCACTTGCGCAACAAAGCGCCGACGCGGGTGATCCGCGGATCCCGGCCGACCGTGATCTGAGGGTCGCGACCGGTTGTCGTGACACGCATCGTGCGGAACTTGAGGATCTCGAACGTATTACCGTAGAGTCCGACTCGCTCTTGACGGAAGATTATCGGGCCGGGTGAAGTCACCCGCACGGCGACGGCGCAGAGGGCAAGGACCGGCATCAGCACCAGCAACCCTATGCCGGCGCAAATCACGTCGAAGACTCGTTTCAATGTGTCCCCTGCAACTGGACGCCGGCGCGTCATGCAAAGAACGCCCTTAGCGCCCCAATGATATGCTCTTGGTCGTCGTCGCTCATTGCGGTGAACAGCGGGATCGAGACCATCGATTGGTAAGCCTTCTCGGCGACAGGGAAGTCTTCGGCGCGCGCCCCCAGGCTATCCCGCCAGTAAGGTTGACGGTGCAGCGGAACGTAGTGGACGCTCGTACCGATGCCTGCTGCAGAAAGGTGATCAATCAGAGCGTCGCGAGTATGCCCGCGCTGCAGCGCTTCGTCGTCAAGCCGCAGCACGAACAAATGCCAGGCGTGTTGACCGTCTTCACTGCCCCAGGAAGGCAAGATGAGCGGCAGGTCCGCCAGTGTCTCGTAATAACGCGCAGCAAGCCTCACCCGCCTGTCTTGGAAGCTGCCGAGCCTGTCCAACTGCACGAGCCCTAGCGCGGCGGCAATATCGGTAAGGTTGTATTTGAAGCCCGGCGCGATCACTTCATAATACCACGCGGGCACATGAGAGCGGAACCGGTCGAAGGCGTCCCGATCGATCCCATGCAGCCGCATCACCCGCATACGCTTGGCGAGTTCGGGATCGCGCGTAACGACCATGCCGCCCTCGCCTGTCGTCATGGTCTTGTTGGCATAGAAGCTGAACACCGTAACGTCGCTGTCTAGGGCCCCAATCATGCGGCCCGCATGCGTGGCGGGCAGCGCGTGAGCAGCATCCTCCACCACGCGCAACCCGAATTCGGCCGCGATTGCCAGAATGGCGGTCATGTCGCACGAAAGGCCGGCGTAGTGAACGGGAAGGATGGCTCGCGTCCGCGGCGTGATGGCTTCGCGAACACGTTCCGGTGACAGGTTCAGCGTGCCGCTGTCGACATCGACCAGCACGGGATCACCGCCGAGGTAGCGAACGACTTCGGCGGTCGCCGTGAAAGTCAGCGTCGGTAGGATGACCTCGTCACCCGGGCCGATTCCAATGGCCTCCAGCGCGAGGTGTAGGCCAGCCGTCGCGGAATTAACGGCGATCGCATTGATGCCTTGCCCGAGAAGCGCCTCGAAGCGTTTTTCGAACTCACTGGATTTTTGACCGGTGGTGATCCAGCCCGACTTTAAGACGTCAGTCACAGCCGCGATCTCGGCATCGCCGATATCGGGCTTGGCGAAGGGAATAAAATCTCGCGTCATGGGTGCATCATTCTTTCAATCCGCTGGCAGGTGTGGCGATTACGCACTGCCGCCCGAACCGACGCAGTGCAAGCCACCCCCAGACAAATTGAATATCCGAAAGCGGCTGCCCCGCCAGTGGCTTTCGTGCCGCGCTATCGACTCTTCTTGCGATAACGCTAAGGGGTGCGGCATCCGAATCAGGCAACAAGTGCGGGATAGTGGAATTTGAACAGGGTCTGCCATGTCATCAGCGGCTATTTCCGCAATGATGCGCGCGTGTTCCTGCGGCAATGCAAGTCCTTACATCGCCACGGTTTCGACGTCTCGATCCTAACGAACGACGGTGAGGCCGACGAGATGCTCGAGGGCATCCAGGTCGTGAGCTGCGGCGAGCCGTGGTCCCGCGCGAAGACGCTGTTGATGGCGAAGCGCCAGTTTCTGGGCAAGGCGCTAGAGATCGATGCCGACATCTATCAGTTGCATTCGCCCGAACTTCTGCCACTCGGCGTTGCGCTCAAGAAAGCGGGCAAGCGCGTGGTCTATGACGCTCATGAAGACATGCCGCGCCACATCCTGGAGAAGGAGTGGCTGCCGGCAATTACGCGTAAGGCCATTTCGATGGCATTCGAAAGATATATGCTGCGGGTCTTGCGCCGTTATGACAGCATTATCAGCCCCCACTCGCACGTCGTCGCCGATTTCAAGAA
>DASPMH010000459.1:0-6435 GCA_035627175.1 Terriglobales bacterium
TACCCCAAGTTCTACGTTTCGCCGGCGCTGCAAGGCGATCTGGTCGACCGCATCGAGTCCTATGCGCGGACCCATTCGAACTGGATCGTTCCCGGCAAGGGCATCCGCACCAACATTCACGTCTTGCAGAAGCTGCGCGAGCGCAAGATCAAAGGGCAGCTCTGGCGCCTGCTGTGACACTCGCGGGACGTCGGGCTCTGGTGACCGGCGCCTCGCGCGGCATCGGCCGCGCCACCGCGCTCGCTCTGGCACAGGCCGGTGCGAAGGTCGCCGTCAATTACAATCGCTCGCCGCAGGCGGCGGAAGAGACCATCTCTGCGGTGCGCGCACACGGCGTCGAAGCGCTCGCGGTGCAGGCCGACATCGGCGCTGCCGACCAGATCGGCGCGATGTTCGACGCGCTCAAGCGCGAGTGGGGCGGCATCGATATTCTGGTCAACAATGCCGCGGTCACCCGCGACGGCTTCGTCATGCTGATGAGCGAAGCCGCGTGGGATCAGGTGATCGGCGTCAATCTGCGCGGCGCCTATCTCTGCTCGCGGCGAGCGGTGCGCAGCATGATGCCGGGGCGCTGGGGTCGCATCGTCAATGTCGTCTCGCCCGCCGCGCTGGTCGGTAAGGATGGCGCGGCCAACTACGCCGCCGCCAAGGGTGGTTTGCTCAGCTTCGGCAAATCGCTGGCGCGCGAGATCGGTCGCTACAACATCACCGTCAATGCCGTGTGTCCGGGGTTTGTCGACACCGATCTGATCGCCGGTATGCCGCCGAGCGAGCGCGAAAAGCTCGTCGCGCAGATCCCGCTCGGCCGCTTCGGCCGCGCCGAGGACGTCGCCGCCGCGGTAGCCTTCCTCGCTTCACCCGCGGCCGAGTACATCACCGGCACGACCCTGACCATCGACGGAGGCCTATTGATGCTCTGAGCCTCCCCCGCCCGCCGACCGATCCGCTCCTCCGCGCGCAAAAATGGTCATGGCACGCCAATCCGATTTCGCGCGCGTGCTCGTGCGCGTCATCGTAATCGATCAATGGTGCTCGTCGCCGTAATCGCGCGACGTTTCCACCCGAATTCGATGAACGGGGACGATTGCGATTACGGCAACGCGCACGAGCACGATTGGCGTGCAAAGCCCAGTTTTTTTGCGCGCGGGGGAGGGGACAAGACGAGCTCGGTAGACGGCGAGAGGGTGGGCCGAGCTGCCGCGCTCTGCCGAGCGCAGCTACACGGATGCGCCCCGGGGATTGAACTGGATCGGTCGGGTGTGCGAGGGAGGTTGGTTCCAAGGAGTCATGGTGAACAAGGCTGAATTGAAGTCGCAACTGAAGACATTGATGGTCGAGGGTCTCAAGCTGGAAGACGTGCAGCCCGAGGAGATCGATGATGCCGCGCCGATCTTCGTCGAGGGCCTCGGACTCGATTCGATCGACGCGCTCGAGCTGGTGGTGCTGGTCGAGGAGAAATTCCGCGTCGTCATCCCGGACGAGGAAGTCGGCAAAGTCGCTTTCGCCTCGGTCAACGCGCTCGCCGACTACATCGCGGCGCAGCAGACCTGAAGGACGCGCCGCCGCCATTGCCGATGCGCCGGGTCGTCGTTACCGCCGCGGGCAGCATCAATGCGCTCGGCCGTGGCGTCGCAGCCTTCGCCGCGGCGCTCCGTGAGGGCCGCTCCGGCATCGGCGAGATCTCACTGTTCGACCCGACCGGGTACCGCACCCGCTACGCCGCGCAGGTTGCCGAGCTCGAGCCGCCGGCGGGCCTGAGCCCTGCGGTACTTCGCCGCGCCTCACGCTCGGATCTGCTGGCGCTGGTGGCGGCAGAAGAAGCGCTGCGCAGCAGCGGCTGGCAGGGCGAACGGGACGGCATCGGCCTCGTGCTCGGTGGCTCGACCGGCGGCATGCTGGCTTCCGAGGAGTATTGCCGCCGAACGACGCTCGGTATCGCCGGTGCCAAGCCGTCGATGGCCTTGGGCACACCGGTGTCGACCTCGGGCGACTTCGTCGCCCACGTCTATGGCTGCCATGGTCCGCGGCTGGCGATTTCGACCGCCTGCTCGTCGGGCGGCAACGCCCTCGGCATCGCCGCCGACTGGATCCGCCAAGGCAAGGCGCAGGCAGTGCTCAGTGGCGGCACCGATTCCTTGTGCCGAATGACCTTCTCGGGCTTCAACTCGCTGCAAGCGCTCGACCCCGCTCCTTGCCGGCCCTTCGATCGCGATCGGGCCGGTCTGAGCCTCGGTGAAGGCGCGGCGATGTTCCTGCTCGAGGATCTCGATCACGCCCGCGCCCGCGGCGCTCGAATCCAGGCCGAGCTGTTGGGCTACGGCGTCAGCGCCGATGCCCACCACATCACCCAGCCGCGCCCCGACGGCGGCAGTGCCGCGTTAGCGCTGGCTCGCGCGCTTGCGGAGAGCGGCGTCAGTCGCGACGATATCGATTACGTCAACGCCCACGGCACCGCGACTCCGGCGAACGATGCGACAGAAACCCGCGCTCTCAAGCACTGCCTCGGCGCTCGCGCCTATCGCATCCCCGTCAGCTCGACCAAATCGATCACCGGTCATTGCCTTGCGGCTGCCGGCGCGATCGAAGCGCTCGCCTGCATCATCGCCCTGCGCGAGCAATTCGTCCCGCCGACCGTCGGCCTGGTGCATCCCGACCCGGAATGCGATCTCGACTACGTTCCCGGCGAGGCTCGCCCGACTGCGCTGCGCACGGTCGCTTCGAGCTCGTACGGATTTGGTGGCAACAACACCACCATCGTCCTGCGCCGGTTCGAGGACTGACGTGCGCTGGTCTCGAAATCCTAATCCCCCGTGCCTGCGGCGCTGCCCCCTTTGGGAAAGGGGCCACAGGTGTGCGCCCCCTTTTTCAAAGGGGGCAGCGCCGCAGGCGCGGGGGATTAGGCCCCCCGAAGCCCCCCAATGACCCAGCCCGTAGCCGTCACCGGCCTCGGCGTCGTCAGCCCCCTCGGCACCGGTCACCAAACCTTCTGGCGCCGCCTGATCGCCGGCGAGACCGGCATCGCACCGCTGGCAGAAGCGCAGCCCGGCGCGTTGCCGCAGCTCGCCGCCCGAGTATCCGACCCGACGCTGCGCAAGCGCATCACCTCGAGCCTCGGCCGCCGTATGGACGAGCTGTCGCGACGCTTCGTCGCCGCAGCGCGGATCGCTCTCGAGGATGCCGCAATCGATACAGCGAAGCTGCCGCCCGAAGCGCTCGGTATCGTCGCCGGCTCGGTCGCCGGCAACATCGCCGGCACCGTCGAATATCTGCAGCGGCTGTTCACCAAAGGCCCGGCGCTCGCCAGCCCGATGCTGTTCCCCAATCTTGTCCTCAACGCGCCGGCGAGCTACGCCGCGATGGAGCTCGGCTGCATCGGCACCAACCTGACCGTCTCCCAGCTCGAAGTGTCGGCAGAGCAAGCAATCGCGCTCGGCTGTGACGTGATACGGCAAGGCCGCGCCGAGGTCGTCCTCGCGGGCGGCGGCGACGAGCTGACCGACGTCGGCACGAGCGTCTACCGCAGCACCCGCGCCCTCGCCGGCCAGGCCGGTGGACGCCAATGGTCGAGCCCGTACGACTGCAATCGCAGCGGCGTGGTGCTCGGCGAAGGGGCGGCGTTGTTGGTGCTCGAAAGCGTCGAACGGGCCCGCGCTCGCGGTGCACGCTGCTACGCTGAGATCGTCTCCGAGGTGAGCACCGGCGTGCCCGCCGCTCCGTTCACCTGGCCGAAAGAATTGGGCAGCGCTCCCTCCCGCTTGCGCCAATGGCTCGACCGCAACGACAACGCGATCGATCTGGTCGCGGGTAGTGCGAGCTCGTCGCGCCACCTCGATCCGTTCGAGCTCGAGCTGCTGTCCGCAATCTTCGCGGGAACGGCACACCGCCCGTCGGTGACCTCGATCAAAGGCGCGGTCGGCGAATTCGGCTCGGCGGGTGGGTTGAACGCCGCCGCCGCCTGCCTGGCGCTGCACCACGCCATGGTCCCGCCGCTCTGCCACTTGGAGCAGCCGATGCCCGGGCATGATTTCCGCTTCGCTGCCAGCCGCGGCGAGTCGCAGCCTTTGCAACGCGTGCTGACGCTGGCGATCGCGCGCGGCGGGACGGTTGCGGCACTGTTGCTGCAGAAAGCGAGCTGTTGATGACGCGACGACCTCGCCCCGGGTTCCTCGGACCTCCCCCTTGCCCCCTCCTTAGAAAGGAGGGGGGATGGTTTGCATGGCTTGTTGCCTTGTCGATGGCACTGGTAGTCGGTGCTAGCGGGAGCGCCACGGCCGAGCCCGTTTGCAGCGACACCAAGACGTGTCTGGCGGCGGTCGAGGCGGCGCAGCAGAGCACGCGCAGCTTGTCGGCTCGCTTCGAGCAGACCAAGCACGTCAGCTTGATGGCCGAGCCGATCGTCACCGGCGGCCATTTCTCCTTCGACCGGCCGCCCTGCGCGGCGGAAAATGCTGCGGCGCCCGCATGTGCCGCGACGGTGGTGTGGAAGATGGACGATCCGGCGATGACGATTCGGATCGGTCCGCAGGGCGTCGAGCTGCCGCCGGAGGTCGCCCGCGAGGCCGGCTCCGGCATCAAGGCGTTGACCGGGGCGCTCGAGCAGGTTGGGGCGCTGATGTCCGGCTCGCTCGCCGGCGTAACCCGGCTGTTCGAGGTCGAGGCCAAGCCGAGCGGCGAGGGTGTTGCCGTGCACTTGGTGCCACGTCATGCCTCGGTGCGCGACCTGTTTACCGCCATCGACATGCACTTCGCTGCGCCGCACCTGGTACTGCAGTCGATCGGCATTCGCGAGTCGTTGGGCGACCGCTTGGAGATCGTCTTCCGGGACATCCGCCGCAACGGTGCCGGCGGCGAGCAACCGTGGTGATGCCAACTCTGCGGCTGCCGCATGCCTACCCTTTCGTGCTCGTCGATCGGATCGTTTCGGTCGAGCCTGCGATTGCGGCGGTGGTGTCGCGGCAGATGTCGAGCAACGATCCGCTGCTCGACGAACACGGAGAGCTGCCGCCGGTGTTGTTGATGGAGGCGATCGCGCAGTGTGCCGGAATCGCGATCGCGGCCGGGGAAGCCGCCGGCGGCGGTTTGTTGGTCAGCTTCGATCGCTTTCGCACCGCCGGCCGTGTCGCGGCGGGCGACTCGCTGGAGATTCGGGCGCGCGTGCTGCGCCGCTTCGGCGCTCTGGTCAAAGCGCGCGGCCAAGTGCGCGCCAACGGCCGACTGCGGGCCGCCGCCGAAGTCGTGCTGCGGGTGGAACCATGAGATTCTCCCGCACGGCGCTGCTGCTGCTCTCGCTGACCGTGAGCGCGTGCTCGGCACGCGCGCGGCCGGCGCCGCAGGCAGATGTACCGGTGGTGTGCGAGCTCGCGCCGGCGCGCGGTCCGATCGCCCCGGCAGAAGGCGAGGACGGCGCCGCAATCGACAATGCCGATGAGATCGTCCGCCAGGTGCTGGCGCGCGAGCAGGAACGACAGAGCCTGCGCGCCACCTTCGACGTCGAGGTGAGCTACGGCGGGGGCGAGCGACGCGCCGGCGGTGCTCTGGTGGTTCGCAAGCCCGACCGCTTCCGCATGCGCTTGCTGACGCCGTTCGGAGTGACGGTGTTCGATTACCTCCAGCGCGAAGGCCGCAGTTGGGTCTGGCAGCCCCTCGGTGCCGGCGGTTCTACCAGCGAACGAAACTCACTGCAGCTGTTCTCCGAGCGCGGCATGGGCGCGGCGTTCCTCGGCCAGTACGATGTCGATCCGGCGACCTGCCGCATCCAGGCGCAAACCGCCGATTGTCCTGCCGGCGGCGAGCGCACCATCCGCATCGATCTGGCGCAGCAGGTGATCGTCGAGGATCACCATCCGCAGGCGCACATCCGCTATTCCGAGCACCGCCTGCACGAGTCGCACAACCTGCCGGCGCACATCTCGATCTGCGCCGATGCGGGCCGCCTGGCGGTACAAGTGAGCATCAAGACTTACGAGGTCGATGTGCCGCTGCCCGATGATCTGTTCCAGCCGCCATCCGGCGCAGGGCAGTGAACAGTGGAGCGTTGGGTCGCCTGGATCGCACGGCACTACCGCGCGATCTTGTTGCTGTCGGTGGTGATCGCCGCCGGCTCGGCCGCGTCGTTGTTGCGGCTGCGCCTCGATCTCGACGTCCTCGACATGCTGCCGCGCGGTGCGCCGGCATTCGACGACTTCCGCCATTTCGTCGAAGAATTCGGCGAGCTCGACGAGCTGGTGATTCTGCTCGAGTCGGACGACCCGGCAGCGCTTCCGCCATTCGCCGATGAGCTCGGCCGAGAGCTCGAGCAGCTCGACAGCCTCGAGCACGTCCAGGTTCGCATCGATCGCGAGCAGGTGCTCGAGGGCGTCCTCGGCCAATACTTGTTCAACTACATTCCCATCGAGGCGTACGCCGAGGTCGAGCGGCGACTGACGCCGGAAGGTC
>DASPMH010000460.1:0-12255 GCA_035627175.1 Terriglobales bacterium
GCTCGGCCTGGATCAGCACCGCGAGCGTGTCGTCGTTGCTGCCGTCGTCGACGAAGAGAAACTTCCAATCGGCAGTCGCCGGCTGGTGATGGAGACGGTCGAGACGGTCGAGCAGCGCTGGCAAGCCGGAAGCTTCGTTATGGCAAGGCACGATGACGGTGACCGGAGGAGTCTGACTGGTCATCTCAGCACGCTCCCCGGCCCGAGATCACCGCCGGTATCGTTTGCAACAAGATCTTGAAGTCGAGGGCGAGCGACCAGTGCTCGATATAGTCGAGGTCGGAGCGAACCCACTTGTCGAACTCCGGCGTGCGGTGGGTCGCCTGCCAGCTGCAGGTGATGCCCGGCCGCACGCTGAAGCGGCGGTGGTGCCAGGGCACGTCGAAGCGGGCGACGTCACGCACCGGCAGCGGCCGCGGCCCGACCAGGCTCATCTCACCCTTCAAGACATTGAACAGTTGGGGCAGCTCGTCGAGGCTCGAGCGCCGCAGGAAACGCCCGACGCGGGTGATGCGCGGATCGTTGCGGATCTTGAACACCGGCCCCTCGGCTTCGTTGGTCGTCTCGAGCAGTGATTGCTTCTGCGGTGCGTCGACCACCATGGTGCGAAACTTGTGGGTCATGATCGGATGGTGGTTGCAGCCGATGCGCTCTTGCGAGAAGAACACCGGGCCGCGCGAGTCGAGCTTGATCGCCAAGGCGATCAGCAGGAACACCGGGCTGAGAATCACCAGCCCCACCGCCGAGGCGATGACGTCGAGAGCCCGCTTGGCGGCGAGCTGGGCGGTGTCCGAGGGCGCGCTGCTGACCGTCAGCACCGGCTGGCCGTCGAGCTCGTCGATCATCGCATGGGCCCAGTGCAGCTCGGCGACCCGCGCGATGATGCGGACGGTGACGCCACGCTCTTCGCAGACCGAGATCAGCCGCTGCACCAGTTGGTGGGCGCGATCGATCGGCAGGTCGACGAGGATCTCGTCGAGTGGCCGCGTCTCGATCGCCTCCTTGACCTGAGCGACATCGTGGTCGAGCGAGCGCGAGCCATTCTCCGAGGCTGCGATGACGCCGACGACGTGCAGACCGAGCTCCTCACGCCGCGCCAGCTTGGCGCTCAGCCCGAGGCTGTCGTGGTCGCTGGCGACGATCAACACATTGCGCAGGTTGCGGCCGCGACGGCGGAAATGCCGCGCCAAAGCGCGCACCGCACGGCGCTCGACGCCGAGCAGCACCAGCGCCGTCAGCGCGAAGCAAGCGACGAAGATGCCGGTATCGACCGAGGCATGCGCCGCCATCGCCATCGGCAACAGCACCGTCGCGCACAACATCACCGCGATGACGATATCGCGGACCTCGCGGGCCGACACCGCAAAGCGGTACGACTCGTAGAGACCGCGCGCGCTCAAGATGAAATGGACGACCGTCAGGTACAGCAGGCCGCCGACGATCTCGCTCAGGCTGAAGCGCATCTCTAACAACGAGATGGGTGTCCCCGGTGATCGGAGCTCGGCGATGAAGACGGCGGCGATCACCACGCTCGCCGCGACGACGAGCAGATCGGTGATCTTCAGCAACGATAACAGCAGCTTGTGTTTCGATAACATGGCGGGTTCTCACTGGACGCAGTTTAGGCGGTGGTCGGGGGTGCCGCTCGGCTATCCAGGTGCTCCTTTCTGGGTGCGGTGTTTCTGTCGATCTCGACGTGGTTATTGGAGTGATCTCCGGATCCTTCGTGCCCAGCTCGGCAATCCTTCCGAGCCGACGACGATCAGACCCAACAAGGTGGCGCTGGCACCTTCGATTCTCTTGACGGCCTGTGCGAGCGCTCTGCGTGTCGTCCGGCCCAGCTCCACCAGTATGATCACGCCGTCACAGGCTTGCCCTAACAATGCCGCATCGCTCGTTGTCGCCAGCGTCGGCGCGACAACCATCGCTACTGTCCCTGCCGGTAGCGCTGTGCGCCACATATGCAATTGCGCGGCCCAATCGCCGCTGTGCTCCGTCAAGACCAATTCCCCGAGCTCGACGCTGGCGCGGAAGCGATTACCATCCGGAATGCGCACTGCGGCAATCGGCAGGCCACGCTCGTTCATAATGCGAACGACGCGGGCGGCGAGCTCGGCGGCGTGCTCGTGGCCACTCGCGGAGGTGAGCACCAGCGACTTGGTCGCGCCGTTGTGGCGGATCCGCTCGACGACATCGACCAGCTCCTGCAGCGCGCTCGGGATCGCCCGGGTCGTGCTCGCCAGACCGAGCGGCGCCGCCAGCACCGCTGCTGCAGGCTCGGCGACCGCCGCCGCGACAGGCGCAGGGACCTGGGCAAGCGACGCCCGCGCTGGCTCCGCCTGCGGCGACCGCGCCTCGCTCGCGGTCGGCCCTTCGACGGCCGGATCTACAGGGGCCGGTGCCGGCGCTTCGCTCGGCACGACCGGCACGCTTTGCTGGGCAGTCGCGGGACGGGGCACGACACTCAGTGGGCGCGGCGCGTTGGCCGAAGGCCGCACGCCGCCTTGCTCCGCCAAGCGGTTCAACACTCGGAAATATTCGCTCACGGCTCTTCTCCTACTCGGCCCGCGTTGGCCACCGGCGGGAAGATCAACACTTCGCCGGCGGCGACCTGTTCGGCGGCGGCGATGCGCGGATTGACCGAACGGACCCGGTCGATCAGCTCGTCCTCGGCACGCCCGTACACTTGGCGGGTCAATTCGATCAGCGACGCGTCGCTGGCGACGCGGACGATCTTCGGTCGCGGTTGCGGCAGCGGCGCGTCGCCGGCGGTGGCGGCGCGGATTCCGACCGCGCTCTGCGCCCGCGTCGCGCTGTCGCCGGTCCAGTGCAGCGACCCCCAGCCGAGTACACTGGCGAGCGCGAGCACGGCGAGGAGCAGACCTGGCCGCTGTACCACCGCACCGAGCGATTCCGGCGAGCGCAAGCGCTCGCTGACGGCTTGCACCACCTCGGGCACCTGCCGTCGCGCCCGCTTGTGGAAGCGAACGCGGCGCGGGCGGGAGCGCAGCGCGGTGATCACCTGCGACAGCGTCACCCGTTTTTGATCGCGCCCGTAGGCGAACAACAGAGCATTGTGGCAGAGGATGTTGATCCGCCGTGGAATGCCGTCGGCGTGCCACAGCAGCAACGCCAGCGCCGGTCGGCTGAACAGATCGATCGTGCCGCCGGCCTGCTGCAAGCGGTGATTGACGTAGGCGTAGCTGTCGCGCCACGACAGCGCCTTGATTTCGGAATAGACGGCGATGCGCTCGCGCAGCTGGCGCAGATTGGGCCGCGACAGCTTTTCGAGCAGCTCCGGCTGACCTACCAGGACCACCTGCAGCAGCTTCTGCGCGTAGGTCTCGACGTTGGAGAGCAAGCGCAGGTTCTCGAGGCAGTGATCCTCGAGATTCTGCGCCTCGTCGATCACCAGCGCCGCCACCTCGCCGCGCTCGGCGCACTTGAGCAGGAACTCGGTGAAGCGAGCCAACAGCTGACGGCGGCCACGCTGGCGGCAGGCGACGCCGAAGTCGGCGAGCGCCTGGGCCAGCAACTCATCGAACGACAACTTGGTGTTGGTGATGTAGGCGACCTTGACCTCGGCACTGACCGCGGGCAGCAGCGAGTAGAGCAGGGTAGTCTTGCCCGTGCCGACTTCGCCGACCATCACGATCAGGCCACGGCGGCCTTCGATACCGATGCGCAGGGCCGCCAGCGCTTCGCTGTGGCCGGCGCTCGGAAAGAGGAAGGCCGGATCGGGTGTCAGCCCGAAAGGTTCCGAGTGCAAGCCAAAGTGTTCGGTGTACATGGTGTTACTGCAAGCCTTCGGTTGCGATCAGTACGTCATGTCGGCCAACACCGGAGCGCGGCCGACCTCGGCGACGTCGGTGATCGATTTCAGCGTCGGGTCGAAGCGATCGCGCAGGAACGCGAAGGCGACACCGATGATCAGGCTGAAAACCGCGCCGACCATCACCGTCGCCATGCGTGCCGCCGGCAGCGGCGCCGAGGGCACCCGCGCCGGCTCGACGACCGAGACGTTGACGATGCGCGAGCGGTCGAGAGCGCTCGAGAAACGCGCCTCTTCTTCCTTGCGCCGATACGTCTGCAGCGCTTCTCGCGCCGAAGCCACTTCCTGCTCCAGGCGCTCGCGCTCGGAGGCGATTTGCTCGAGATGCACCAGCCGCGGCTGGTCCTGCTCGATCTGCGCCCGCATCGAGGCGATGCGCGCCTTGAGCCCGACGGCCTCGGCCTCGGTCTTGGCGAGCGACAAGGCCAGGCTCTCGCGAGTCTGACTGACCACGCCCGCCTTGGTTTTCTGCTCGCGCTGCATCAGCCGGCGCGCTTCGGCGAGTTGCCGGTCGATATCTTTGATCTTGCTGCTCGTCGGCGCGAACTGACCGATCAGGTTACTGCGCTGCAGCTCGAGGTCGACGATGCGGGTGCGGATGAATTGGAGCGGATCGCTCTGGCCGGTCGCCGCCGCTGCTTGCGCCGTCTTCGGCTGGCGCTCGAGCTCCTGGCGCAGGAACGTCGCCCGGGCCTCCGCCTCTGCCATCTGGGTCTCGGCCTTGACCGCGTCGGCCTGCAACTTGATCAGCGAGGCCCGCAAGGCGTCGGTGCTCTGCGGCAGCGAGCCGATATTCTCGCGCTCATAGAAGGCGCGCAGGGCGATCTCGGCCTTCTGCCGGCTCTCGTAGAGCAGCTCGCGCTGCTTCTCGAAGAACAGGCGGGCTTCGTCTTGCGATGTGATCGACGGCCGGCGGACATGGCGCTCGGCGAGCGCGTTGACCAGGCCGGCGGCGTGCTCAGGATTGTCTTCGCGATAGGAGATGCGGATCAGGTTCGAGCCCTTGATGCCCTGGATGTCGAGATTCTCGCGGACCTCGCGGACCTCGTACTCGAGCGCATCGCTGTCGGGCACTCCATGCATCGAGCGGTACAGTCGGCCGGGGAAGCTGAGCATTCGCCGGAACGACACAAATAGGCTCGGTGTCGGCGCGTCGCCGGCGCCGGCGACGGCGAGCCCTTCTCGCAAAACCTCGCGCAACAGCTGATCGCTGCGCAGCAGGGCTACCTCTGAGTTGAGGTCCTGCTCGGTTACGCCTTCAGTGAGCGTGCCCGTCTTCGGATCCGGCGAGACGATGATGCGAGCCCGCTCGGGAACGACGGCGAGATGGGCATTGGCCTCGTACACCGGCGCACGCAGCAGTAGCACCGCGACACAGGCGAGCGTTCCGAGGATGGTAACGGTCGCGATCAGCCGCCACTGCCGCAACAAGACGGCGAGCAGTTCCTGCCAGCGAACCGGTGTAGAATTGGCGTCTTCAATGGTTTTCATGGCGTAATCGCATAGCCGGGCTCGATCGGCAGCATGTTGCGGACATACTGCTTCACCAGCAGGTTGAGGTCGGCGATCGTCGACGGCGGGACCAGGACGATGTCGGCCGATTGCAGCATCACGTCACCCTCGGGCGCGGTGCCGTCGATCACGGCGCTCAGGTCGAGCAGGTAGCCGATGCGCTCGCCGTTCGGCTGCTGGCGGATCAGCACCACCCGCTCGGGATCGGCGGTTTCGAGAAAGCCGCCGGCGCGCTGGATCGCTTCGAGCGCGGTCAGCGAGCCCTGCAGCCGAACCCTACCATCCTTCTCTACCTCGCCGCCGACGTGAACCTGGTGCGAGTTGAGCTGTCGGACGATGACGGTGACGACCGACTCGCCGTTGTCGGCGGCGGCGAGCTCGGATTTGTAGCGCTCCCTCAGCTCTGCCTCGACGTCGGCGGCGGTGCGTCCGGCGACGATGACGTTGCCGACGTAGGGCAGCGACACCGCGCCATCGGGTCGAATGACGAGACTGTCTTCGTTCAGTTGAGGCGTGCGGTAGAACTTGACGGCGATGACATCGCCCGGCTGCAGCAAGTAAGCTGCCGGAGGCGACTGGGACTGCCAGCGCTTGATGGTGATCGGATCGGCGGGCATGATCTCGCGGCCAGAAGAACAGCCGGTGAGCAGGCCCACCGCGACAGCGATCGTCAGCGCGGCGCGTGCGCGGCTCGGCACCATGTCATTCTCCCTTGCTGGTTCGTGGTTTTCGCAGCCGGTACGGCTATCCGCCCGCGGGCAGGCCCGCATCGCCTGGCGCTGCGCTCGCAGTCGACGGTCGAGCTGTGCTGCGCGGCGCGCCAAGCGCGGCCGGAGGAACAAAGTCGGCGGCAAATGATGTCGTCAGACCTCATTCCGAGTGTGACGGCCCGGCTCGCCGAGCTCGTCACACGGCTGCATGCGAATTCGAGGTGCGCACCGAGTAGGGGAGTGCGCACGAAAAGATAGCAAGGGAGAATGATCAGATCGCGGAGGAAGCGTTGCGCGAAATCGTCTAGTTGGCGCGTGACCTGCCCCATGTGCCCAGTGAAATTCTGCTCGTACATGGTCCGCCTACGTATTTCGCGCTGCCTTTCCGTGATTTCTCTGCCGCGTCTCGTTCGCGACATCGATTTGGCGGTGTAAAGCGGCTGACATGCCAAAGTGCGATTGCACGTCGGCGTTGCGACGCATTGTGTCATTCACACAAAACCGCTTCGCCGCCGCCCCAAAAGTTCCCGCCGCGCCTGTAGAGTTTCCACCGCGCAAGGGTTGTGCAGCGGCAAGCGGCAACCGGTATCGCGCTTGCTTGGCTCCCACGTACCCAACATCGGGTACATTCGAGAGGAGCACGCGATGGCGATTCGCCGAAACCCTTCTTCACAGAGAGCGCAGCGCGGGGCCAGCCGCGTCGCCGGCCGCCGCAGCGACAGCGCCAGGCGTGCTCGCCGTTGGAGCCGCGAGCCGGGAGCGGCACGGCTGGCGACGCCGCCGCGCGACAAGGTGCTGTTGGTCTTCGGCACTCGCCCCGAGGCGATCAAGATGGCACCGATCATCCATCGGCTGCAGCGCAGCGGTGCTCTCGACGTCTCTATCTGCGTCACGGCCCAGCATCGCGAGCTCCTCGATCAAATGATGGATGCTTTCGGCCTGCAGGCCGACCACGACCTGGGCGTGATGAGCGACAATCAAGGTCTGACCGAAACTTTCGCGACCATCCTCAATAGGCTCGCACCGATCGTTCGCGCCGAGCGGCCCGCCGCCGTCCTGGTTCAAGGCGATACCAGTAGCGCCCTCGCCGGTGCCTTGGCCGCCTACCATGCGCGGGTTCCCGTCGGCCATGTCGAAGCCGGCTTGCGCACCGGCAATGCCTACGAGCCGTTTCCGGAGGAGCTCAACCGCCAGCTGGTGGCGCGGCTCGCCACCTGGCACTACGCACCGACTGCCAAGGCGGCGAGCAATCTGTTGCGCGAGGGCATCGCTGCCGAACGGATCTTGGTTACCGGCAACACCATCGTCGACGCGCTGCATCACATCTGCGAGCGGATCGACTGCTCCCGGGCCAACCCGCGCTCACGCAAGGCGAACACGGGCGAGCGAATGTTGTTGGTTACCGCCCATCGGCGGGAAAACTTCGGCAACGGCATCGAGAACATCTGCGCTGCGCTGCGCAGCCTGGGCGACCGCAACCCCGATCTGCGCATAGTCTATCCAGTCCATCCCAACCCGTCGGTCGACCGCCCGGTGCGCAAGCTGCTCGGTTCGCATCCGCAGATCCGCTTGATCGCGCCGGTCGACTATGTCTCCTTTATCGATCTGATGCGCCGCGCCGACGTGATTCTGACCGATTCCGGTGGCATTCAAGAAGAAGCGCCGTCGCTGGGCGTGCCGGTGCTGGTGACCCGCGACACCACCGAGCGACCAGAAGGCATCGAAGCGGGGGTGGCGCGACTGGTCGGTACCGACGGCGCCGCCATCATCACGCATGTCGAGCAGCTGCTGCGGGACGATACCATGCGCGCGCGCATGCGGCGTACCGTCAGTCCCTACGGCGATGGCCGGGCCGCGGAGCGCATCGGCGAGCACCTGGAGCAGAACCTCGGCGCAGGCCAAGCGCTGCGCCAGGCAGAAGCTGCCAGTGGCGGAGCGCGGCGATGAAGATTGTCATCACCGGTGCCAAAGGTTTGCTGGGGACGCACTTCTGCCGCCTGCTTTCGGCACGCCACGAGGTGATCGGCTGTGGCCACGACCACGTCGATGTCTGCGACAGGTCCGCCGTGGATGCCGCCTTGCGGCAGTGGCGTCCCGCCGCAGTAATCAATTGTGCGACGGTTCTGGTCGACCAGTGCGAGCAGCAGCCGGCGCTGGCGCGGGCGATCAATGTCGAGGCGCCGGCTCTGCTGGCCGAGGCTTGCGGGCGCGTCGGCGCACAGCTGGTCCATTTCAGCACCAACTACGTGTTCGGCGGCCAGCAACAGGAGCGGCCGTACCGTGTCGACGATATCGCACAACCTCTGAATGAGTACGGTCGCAGCAAGCTCGCCGGCGAGCGCGCCGTGCGCGAGCGTCTCGCCGAGAGTCATGTGGTGCGAACCTCATGGATCTATGGGCCGCTGCGTCGCAATTTCCTCGGCTCGATCCCGCAGCAGTTGCGCGAGGGACGGCGGCTGAAGGCGATCGCCGACTCGTTCGCCAATACCACCTACGCACCCGAGCTGGTCGGCGCAGTGGAGCAGCTGCTGCGCCAGCGCAACTACGGACTGCACCAGATCGTCAGCCAAGGAACCTTGTCGCGCTATCAGTTCGCCATCGAGGCCGCGGCGCTGGTCGGCTTGAGCCGCGCCGAGGCGGAAGATCTGATCGAGATCAGCACCGAAGCAGAGGCCGGACAGGAGGCGCCGCGGCCGCGATGGTCGCCGATGGCGTGCTCGACTACGGCCAGTTTGCCGCTGATACCGCTGCGACCATGGCAAGACGCCCTGCGCGAGCACATTTCCTGCTCCCTCGCCGTCGCGGTTGCTTGAATCATCACGACCCGGCTGCCTATAGGCACCCGCATCTTCCTTGCAGGGGTTGTCGATGCGGGTCTTCTCCTGGGCGGCTATCGCCGCCTTAGTCTTTCTGTGCGCGTGCGATGCCGATGACGATCATAGCTCGCAGCCTGAGCCGGCGGCCTTCGCGGTCAGCACACCGGGCGACGGCGCGGTGGTCGAAACCTTCGACGTCGCGGTAGTCGCCGAGATTCTCGCCACTGATCTCGAGGAGGCTTCGATCGAGGCGCTCCTCAACGACAGCGAGATCGCTCTGACCCGCAGTGGCAACCGGCTGACCGCCACGATCGAACCGGGTTCGCCGCTGCGGGATGACAACACCTTGGTAATCCGCGGCATCCGCTCGAGCGGCCGGGAGGTCTCCTCGACCAGCCACTTCCGCTATCTGCCGCCGAAGGCGCGCGCTCGCCGGATCACCACCGAGGAGGAGCTGCTGCGCGGCCCGATGGCCCAGAACCAGATCGGCGACTACCTGCTCGAGAACACCGTCGCCCGCTTCGTGGTGCAGGACGCGCCGCGGCGCGAGCTCGCCAACGTCGGCACCTACGGTGGTAACTTGATCGATGCCGAGCTGGTGCGAGATCCGGGCCGTGACAACTTCCTCGAGATCGCGCCGATGGTCAACGTCGAGACGGTGATCAATCCGCAGACGGTCGAGATCGTCAACGACGGTCAGGACGGCACGGCCGCCATCGTCCGCACCTGTGGTCCCGACGACACCCTCGACTTCATCAATCCTTCTTCGAACATCCGCGAGCTCGCCAACATCAACATTCCGGCCGCGGTCGACGATGCCGATTACGATGTCGAGGGTTGCACCGACTTCGTTCTCGAGCCGGAGGTCGCGCGGGTGCAGATGGTGACCACCATCTTCAATCAAGAGCCGCAGGAGCTCGGTCTCTTCGTCGGCGATCTGATCGGCGGCGCGGGTTCCTTGCAACCGTGGCAGGTATCGGCACGCAATCGCAACGGCATCGGCGAGGTGCTGGTGTTGCCGGTCAGCGCGCTTGCCCTGATCGGCTTCGACGACGCGGAGGGCTTCGACTACGTCTACGTGCCGGTGCCTCTGCCGGGCGCACCGATCCAAACTTCGGATATCCTAGCCGTCTCCGGGGTCGATGCCGTGCTGCACAGTCATTCGATCATCCAAGCAATCTCCGGGGCCGCACCGAGCTTCCGAGTTCCCGCCGGCGGGAGCAACTCCTACGCGAGATACTTTGGCGTCGGCGACCAAGGTGGTGCCGATGCGGTGGCACTGGTCAATGAGGTGATGGGTTTGACGACCGGAACCGTTCGCGGCTGTGTTCGCGTCGGCGGAGCTCCCGCCGCCGGCGCACGTGTCGCCATCGGCCCGGTCAGCAATGGCAACATCATCGACTTAGTCACCCATTTCGTCATCCGCGAGGACGGTTGCTTCGAAGGAACGCTGGTGCCGGGCAATTACGGTGCGGCAGCGGCACGGGCCGGTACACCGTACGAGCAGAGCGCAACCAAGCCTCTGGTGCATGACTTTGCCGTCGCCGCCGGCGAGACTGTCGACTTGCAGTTCGATTTGCCGGCTTCCGCCGAGGTGCGGGTGCACATCGTCGATCAGGATGGCCAGTCGATGCCGGGGCGGGTGACGCTGGTCGGTTTCGATCCCAGTCCGGATCCGAGCATCAGCACTCCGATTCTCGCCCAGACTGCGACGACCTTTCTGTTTCGCGATCTCAGCTACGACAGCTTCTCCTTCGGCGTGCTCGACATCGCCTATGCCGGCGCCGACGGTATCGCCGCGTTCGACGCCGAGCCCGGCGAATATATCCTCGCGGTCTCGCGCGGCGCCGAGTACTCGCTGTTCACCCAACGTGTCCAACTGACCAGTGGTAGGGTCGAAAACATCGAAGCTCCGCTGGCGCGAGTGCTCGATACGGCGGGCTTTTTGTCGTGCGATTTCCACGTGCACGGCCTCAACAGCACCGACTCTCGCACCAGCAATGTGCGCCGCACGCTGCAGTTTGCCGGCGAGGGCGTCGAGAACCTGGTGATGACGGAGCACCACGGCCGTACCGACATGACCCCGACCATCGCCGCCCTCGGGCTCGAGCGCTTCATCGGCGCGACGATCGGCGAAGAGATCACCAGCTGGGAGTACGGCCATTACAACGGCTATCCCTACGACCTGGTGCCGGGCCATCAGACGGGTGGCTCGATCGATTGGGCCCGGGGCGCCGAGCCGGGCCGGAACTTCGTCGAATATGGGGCCTACGGCATGACTCCGGCGGAGCTCGATGCCGCCGGCCGCAGCGGCCCAGGCAGCCGCGACTCGACCATCGTCCAGGCGAACCACGTCGACGGCTATTACGCCACGCTCAAGATCGACAGCTCGCTGGTGCCGCCGCAGTCGTTCCTCAGCGCCGACGAGAAACTGAGCTACCGCCTCGATCCCGCCACGGAGAATCTGTTTCACCCGTTCGCTGCGATGGAGATCTGGAACGGCCATCGGCGCAGCCACCAAGATCGGTTCTTCAACGGCCATATCGGCATCTGGTTCAACTTGCTGAACCAGGGGATCATCACCTCAGGTACCGGCGTCACCGACACCCACGGCTATGCCAATCTCAATGCCGCCGGGGCGCGAACTTGGACGGCAGCGGCGAGCGACGATCCGCGCGATCTCGATCCCGACGCCATCACCGATGCCATCGCGGCAGGGAAGGCGACGACGGGGCAGGGCGCCTATGTCGAGACGCGACTGAACGCTGCCGACGGCAGCGGCAAACACGCCAGCCACCGCTTGGACGACAGCACTCTCGTCAGCAGCAGCAACGGTGCTTTCGATCTCCAGATCCGAGTACAGGCGCCGCTGTGGGGCGAGTTCGATACCATCCGGGTGTACGCCAACGCCTCGACTTTCCCGACCGGACAGAACGGTGGGGTCAACGTGCTATTCGGGGCCAACCCCTCGATCGAGCTACACGCGGGGAGCGACTTCGCCATCGAGCGCGTCAATGTCGCGCCCAATGTTCCGGGCGGCGAACGTCTGGAGGCCAACGTCACCCTTCCGCTGCGCGACCTGACCACCGACACCTGGATCGTCGTGGTGGTGCGCGGCACGGACGAGGTGTCGCGGCCGATGTTCCCGGTGGCCGCGGCGGACCTGCGCGCCAATCGCAACACGACCCTCGACGATTTGGTCGACGGCAATCTCGGCGAGAATGGCGTGTTGGCGATGGCGATTAGCAATGCGCTCTATGCCGATGTCGACGGTAACGGCCGCTTCGACGCACCGCTGGCGCCGTGAGCGATGCTCGTCTCGCCATCGACACTCCAGATGCCGGCGCCGCGGGCCGCGATGTAGAGGAAGACGAAGCAGTAAACT
>DASPMH010000461.1:0-3254 GCA_035627175.1 Terriglobales bacterium
GGTCTACGAGGGCATGGTCGTCGGCGAGTACTCGCGCGACAACGATCTCAACGTCAACATCTGCCGCGCTCCTGCAGGTTGAAGATCGCGTACGCGGTCGCTGCGCCTTCGCGATCGGCGACCATCGCACCGTTGACTCGAGCCTGGATCGTGCCCTGCCACGGCGCCCAGCCATCGAAGAGCGCGTTCATGATGCCGGTGCCGCGCGTCTCGGTCAGAAATCGCGAGCGGAAGCCGATCAAGCCGCGCGACGGTACCGAGAACTCGGTGCGCACCCGGCCCGATCCGGTGTGATCGAGCTTCATCATCTTGCCGCGACGCGCCGCCAGCAGCTGCGTCAGCACGCCGATGTGATCTTCGGGAATGTCGATCACCAACAGCTCCATCGGCTCATGGATCTCGTCGCCGACTTTGCGGGTCACCACCGTCGGTTTGGAGACCTGGACCTCGTAGCCCTCGCGGCGCATGGTCTCGATCAGGATCGACAGCTGCAACTCGCCGCGGCCGGTGACGCGCAGGGTTTCGGGCGAATCGCCGTCCTCGACCCGCAAGCTGACGTTGCGGCGCTGCTCCTGCTCGAGCCGCTCGCGCACCTTGCGCGAGGTGACGTAATCGCCTTCCTTACCGGCCCACGGCGAAGTGTTGGCGCCGAACATCATGGTGATCGTCGGCTCGTCGACGCGGATCGCCGGCAGGGGCGAGGGATTCTCGCGATCGGCAATGGTTTCGCCGATGGCGATGTCTTCGATGCCGGCGACCGCGACGATGTCGCCCGCGCCGACGCTGGCGACCGGTTCGCGCTTGAGACCGCGCCAGGTGAAGACCTGCGTCACCTTGACCAGCTTCTGCTCGCCCTCGGCCCGGCACAGCGTGTAGGTGGTGTTGGTAGTCAGCGTTCCCGAGCGCAATCGCCCGATGGCGAGACGGCCGACGTAGTTGTCATAGTCGAGATTGTTCGCTTGGAACTGCGGCGCCGCCTCGATGCTGCCTTCCGGACCGGGCAGCTCGCTGACGATCAGATCGAGCAGCGGCTTGAGGTCCTCCCCTGGCTGATCCAAGGCCAACGTCGCCGTGCCCGAGCGGGCATTGGTGTAGATTACCGGAAACTCGAGCTGCTCCTCGTTGGCATCGAGATCGATGAAGAGGCCGTAGATCTCATCGAGCACCTCGGCCGGGCGCGCGTCGGCGCGATCGATCTTATTGATGCACACCAGCGGCGGCAGGCCCGCCTCCAGTGCCTTCTTCAGTACGAAGCGGGTCTGCGGCAGCGGTCCTTCCGATGCGTCGACCAGCAGCATCACGCCGTCGACCATCGCCAGGGTCCGCTCGACCTCACCGCCGAAATCGGCGTGGCCGGGAGTGTCGACGATGTTGATCTTGACGCCGGCGTATTCGACGGCGGTGTTCTTGGCGAGAATGGTGATGCCGCGCTCGCGCTCGAGCTCGTTCGAATCCATGACGCGCTCGATCACCTCTTGATTGGCGCGGAAGGTCCCGGTCTGCATCAACATCGCATCGACGAGGGTGGTCTTGCCGTGGTCGACGTGAGCGATGATGGCGATGTTGCGGATATCGGTGCGGCGGGGCAGCTGGGCTCGGGTCATGTTGTCTCTCTTTGGCGGAGGGCTAGGGAGGGGGCAAAGATCTACTGCGCCTCGGCCTCGAGCTTTTCGAGCTCGGCGTACAGCTTTTCGATGTCACGTTGCAGATTGGCGTAGTTGCTGAACACCATCTGCGGTTGTTCAGCACTCTTATAGAAACCGGGGTCGTTGATCATTGCGGCGAGCACGCCGAGATCGGCCTCTTTTGTCGAGATGGCGGATTCGAGCTCCTTCTGGCGCTGCTGTTTGCGTGTCTGCTCGCGCTCGCGGCGCTTGGCCGCCTCGCGCTCGCGCCGCTGGGTTTCCTTGTCGACCACTGCTACCGGCGCCGCAGGCTCGTCGTCGACCATCATCGGCGACGACGTCGGCAAGCCGCCGTACAAGGCCTTCTGCCGCAGGTAGTCTTCGTAATTGCCGATGTAGCGAATGGCCGAAGCCGCGCCGACTTCGATCACTTCGTTGGGTAGATGATCGAGGATGTAGCGGTCATGGGCGACGAACACCAGCGTGCCGCTGTAGTCCTGGAGGGCCTCGAGTAGCACTTCCTTGGCGTGGATATCGAGGTGGTTGGTCGGCTCGTCGAGCAGCAGGCAGTTGGCGGGCTGGACCAGCAGCTTCGCCAAGGCGAGGCGATTGCGTTCGCCACCGCTGAGCACGCGCGTCGGCTTCGCGACGGCGTCACCGGAAAACAGAAAGGCGCCGAGGATGCTGCGCACTTGCGGCACCAGCTCGGTCGGGGTGATTCGAGTGATCTCCTGCAGGACGGTCAACTGCGGATCGAGCACCTGACTCTGGTCCTGGGCGAAGTAGCCGACCTCGACATTGTGGCCGACGATGCGCTCGCCACGGTCGGGCGGCTCGACCCCGGCGAGCAAGCGAATCAGCGTCGACTTGCCGGCGCCGTTGGGACCGATCAGCGCGACCTTACGGCCCCGTTCGATGGCGACGTCGAGCCCGTCGTAGACCGTCACCTCGCCATAGCGCTTGACGACATTTTCCAGCCGCAGCACGATCCGGCCGCTGCGCCCGGGTTGCGGAAAGCGGAAGTGTACACTGCGGAACCCCTCCGGCGGCTTGATCCGTTCGATCTTGTCGAGCTGCTTGATGCGGCTCTGCACCAGCGCCGCCTTGGATGCCTGGTAGCGAAAGCGGCTGATGAAGGTCTCGAGCCGTTCGATCTCCTCTTGCTGGTTGCGGTAGGCCTGCTCCTGGCGGCCCCGGCGCTCTTCGCGTTCGATCAGGTAGCGCGAGTACGAGCAGGCGTACTCGGTCAATTGGGCGTTCGACAGCTCGCAGATTCGGTCGACGACGACGTCGAGGAAGTAGCGATCGTGCGCCACCAGCACCACGGTGTACGGATAGGCGGCGAGAAATTCCTCGAGCCAGGTGCGCGCCTCGAGGTCGAGGTGGTTGGTCGGCTCGTCGAGCAGCAACAGCTGTGGCTTGCGCAGCAGCAACGTCGCCAGCGCGATGCGCATCTGCCAGCCGCCGGAGAATTCGCTGCAATCGCGAGTCAGGTCGGCAATCTTGAAGCCCAATCCGGCGAGCACTCGTTC
Source organism: Terriglobales bacterium (assembly GCA_035627175.1). Taxonomy (GTDB): domain Bacteria; phylum Desulfobacterota; class Binatia; order HRBIN30; family HRBIN30; genus DASPMH01. Next base: position 3,158 of record DASPMH010000461.1, read on the forward strand.
GGCCTGCGCTTCGGTATCGTACGAGGCACGGGCATCGAAGTCGGCGCGCAGATCCCCATAGAGCGCCATCAGCTCGTCGTGGCGGGGATCGTCGTAG
>DASPMH010000462.1:0-6996 GCA_035627175.1 Terriglobales bacterium
GCAGCAGCGCCGCGGTGGCAGCGATCATCGCCTGCCACCATTCGGCGGGGTCCTGCTCGGCGCCGCCACCCGGAAGGAACGAGGTGGCGGTGGCGACGTAGGCGAAGTCGACGATCTCGCCGCGCCGAGTCGCCAGCGCCGCTTTGATCCCGGAGGTGCCGTGATCGAAGGCGAGTACCGCCGGCGTATCGCTCACTCGCAGCCCTCGGCCGCGCCGATCACAGCTCGACGCGTTCGATGCGACCGTCGGCCTCGATCGTCTCGATCAGGACCGATCCGGTGCGCTCGCCACTACCCGCGCCGCTGCCCGAACGCATCACCTTCATGGCGAGCTTGAGAAACTCATCCGGATCGATGCAGCCCTCGGGCGGCAACACTCCGTGGGTGTTGATCTTGCCCTGCTGCATCAGCATCACGCCGATCGCGGCCGGCATGCCGGTGCCCTCGCCGAGCCCGCTTTCGCCCGAGAAGAGATGCACTCGCACCTCGCGCGCAGCGTCGTTCTTCACGCCCTTGACGACCACCGACATGCAACCGCGCTGGCGGCCGAAGTTGGTCTGCCGCAGCAGGCGCTCGCGCTCACGGATCAGAAAGGCGACGGCGAAGTCGTACGGCGTGACCTTCTCCCCGTGCACCAACACCGGCTCGCGGCTGGCGAGACCGAGCCGGCAGAGCTCCGCCGTCAGCTGATAATACTCGATCGGCAGCACCGAGCCCTTGTTGGTCACCTGGCGCACGTCGAGATAGCGCGGCAGGGTCACCTGCTCCGGATGTGGGTACGGATAGAGCGGCGTCCGGCCGAGGATCGGGAAATCGAAGGTCTGCCGCAGCGCGATGCCGTCCTCGCCGAAGTAGTCGACGTAGCGCAGCTCGCCGTCGAGGAACATCGGGATGTCGATGCTCATGCAATGGAAGCGATGGCCGATGACACCGGGGCCCTCGCTCGGTTCACCGCCGTGGCAGTGGAAGATGTCGATCGACTCGGTGACATCCATATGGCTGGTGGCGATCAGCTTGGCGAAGAGGTTGGTGACCCCCGGCGAAGCTCCCATGCCGATCAGCGCGGTGATACCGGCGCGCTTGGCGGCGTGATCCATCGCCAGGATGTCGAGAGTGACATCGACGTCGTCGCAAACGTCGACGTAGGGGATGCGGCTCTCGAGCACTGCCGCCAGCACGGTGCGAACAGTGCGGTAGAACGGCCCGACGCAATTGAGAACGACCTCGCTGCCTTCGATCGCCTGGCGAACGCTGCTGTCGCTGCCGGCATCGACAGCGACGAACGAGACCCGCTCGGCGCCGAGCTCCTCGATCAGCTCCGCTGCCCGTGCCGCGTTCTGATCGGCGATGCGAACCTCTGTCCCAGGGCTATGCCAAACCAGCGTCTTGACCGCGACACTGCCGACCACCCCGCACCCGCCCAGTACCGTGATTCTTGCCATCGCGCAGGCATAGCAGTGAAGCGGTGGAGCAGTGAAGCAGTGGAGCGGTGGAGCGATGTAGCTGCCGCCGGTAGGCGGCGGCGGGCACCGTTGTCTCCGCGTCCTACCTCTGGCTGCGGGGCTGTGGTAGTCAGCGCGCGGTATCGCGGTATCGAGGAGGGGACAGTGCTTACTGCACTACTGGCCGTCGCGTTGGTCGTCGTGGTCATCGCCTACGCGCGCAAGTCCGTCGACGCATCGCTGATCAATCGTGTCGCCGCACTCGAGGTGGAGCTGCGAGAGCTGCGCGCGACTTTGCGCGAGCGCGGCGCGCTCGCCGCCCCCGAGCCGGAACAGCCGGCGGTGCGACCCTCTGCCGCGCCGGCACAAGCAGGTGCCACAGTCGCATTCGAGCCTGCGGCGGCGGCACCGTCATCGCCCTGGATCCCGCCCCTGCTGCGGCCGGCCGCTTCACCGCCGCCACCACCGCTCCCACCACCACCGCGGGACCATTTGCCGGCCGTCGGCGACAAGCGCGGCGCCCTCGCCGAGATCGACTGGGAGCGCTGGATCGGTGTCCGCGGCGCGGCTGTGATCGGCGGAGTCGTGCTCGCCCTCGCCGGGCTCTTCTTCTTTCGCTACTCGATCGAGCACGGCCTGATACCGCCATGGCTGCGGGTCGCCTTCGGCTTCCTCGCCGGCGCCGGCTGTCTCGCCATCGCCGAATGGCGGCTGCGACCGCGCTACGATTGGATTCCCGATGCCGTCACCGGCGCCGGCACCGTCATCCTTTATGCGACGGTGTGGGCGGGGCGGGCTCGCTACGACTTGCTCGGCACTGAGATCGCCTTTGTGCTGATGGTGCTGGTGACCGCCACCGGTACGGCCTCGTCGTGGCGGCATCATTCGCTGGTGATCGCCAACATCGGATTGCTCGGCGGCTTCGCCACCCCCTTGCTGATCAGCAGCGGCGCCGACCGGCCGATAGGCCTGTTCGGCTATCTGCTGCTGCTCGACGCCGCCATGTTTTACCTCGCTCGGCAGCGCCGCTGGCCGGTGCTCGCCATCCTGAGTTTGATCGGTAGCATTTTCTATCAAGCGGGCTGGATTCTGACACGGATGGATGCCGAGCGCTGGCCATTGGGCATGGCGATCGTCCTCATCTTCTCTGCCGCTTTCGTTTTCGGTGCTTCGTGCGACCACCCGGATCAGCCCGAATGGCGCATCCCGCGCATCGGCGGCCTCGTCTTTCCTTTTCTGATCGCCGCCTATTTCGCGCTGCAGAGCGATCTCGCCGTGCCGCTGCTGCCGCTCAGCCTTATGCTCGCCGTCCTTTCTGCGGGTGCCGCCTGGATCGCCCGCAGCGAGAAAATCGGCCAGCTGTCGCTGGCGGCGGCAGCCGCGGTCGTCGCCATCATCACCGTCTGGTTGGCCGATCATGAGGTGACCGCGGCTGTCGCCTACCATGCCGTCGGGGCGGTGTTCCTGCTCGCCGCGGTGTTCCACCTCTTCGTCGAGCTCGATCGCGACAATCCCTCTACCAGCGGACCGATGCTGCCGGGGCTGGTTACGGCAGGGGGATTCTACCTGCTGGCTCTGATCGTCGGGGTTGCCGTGAGCATCGCGCCATGGCCCTGGCTGTTGATCTTCTCCGGGCTATCGGGGCTGCTGCTCAGGCAGGCGAGCTTCAAAGGTCGCGCCCTGCTTCACCTGGGTCATGCCGTTCTGCTCGCAACGGCGGTGACGGTTCTCCACCTCGCCCATCTCGGCGAGGACCCGTTTCCCGCCGGAACGCTCTACTTCGCCGTACTGATCGGCGCCGCGATCTTGCTGCAGCTCGTGACCTTCGAGCGCTCTGAGCACGACCCTGACAACCTGCGCGAGCACGCCGCAGCGCTCTTGCCGCTGTTGTTGCTGGTCGGATTGATTCTGCAGCCTGGCGCCTTGACCCGCGACCCCGCGCTCGAGCTGACCGGCGAGACCCTGCTGGCGCTGCTCGCGGCGTTCTCCGCGGCGCGTCTCGGGCGAGGCGAGTGGATGCTGCCGGTGGTGCTCGTCACCGCGGTCGCCCACGCCACCACCGCCACCGATGTCTTCATCATCACCAACCACGCCGGCGCGCTGATGCTGGTACAAGCGGCGACGGTGATCCTGCTGACCGCCTGGCCATTTCTCTGCGGCGCCCGCTTCCGCGGCGAAATGTTCGCTTGGTACGCAGCCATCCTCGCTGCGCCCGCATGGTTCCTCCCTTTGCGCGAGCTGTACTTGGTACGCTTTGGCGAGGAGACGATCGGAGCCTTGCCTCTGGCCCTGGCTTGCGTGTCGCTGGCGGCGGCTTGGCGGGTTCGCCGGCTGTCGCCCGCCGAGGAACCGCCGCTCGGCGAGCGCCGCTTCGTGTGGTTCGTCACCGCCGCCCTCGGCTTTATCGCGCTCGCCGTGCCGCTGCAGCTCGACAAGCAATGGCTGATCCTCGGCTGGGCCTTGCAAGGGTGGGTGATGCTGATGCTGTGGCAGCGCTTCGACGAGGTGCCGCTGAAGTACTTCGGCACTGCCTTGCAGTTGCTCGCGGCGATCGCTCTGCTGGGCTTCGTCGAGGTGCTCGAGTACCACCCACGCCCCGAGTGGCGCATCGTCAACTGGATCGCCTACACCTACCTGGTGCCGGCGGCGGCGTTGATCTGGTCGGCGCGAATCCTGGGCCGCTACGAGCTCGAGCGCGTGCGACTCTTCGAGGATCCGCTCTACGAGAGCCATCGCCCTTGGGGTGCCGCAGCGTGCGCCGGTGCGGCGGTGATCCTGGTTTTTCTCTGGCTGAATCTGACCGTGATCGACTGGTTCGCCGATAGCGAGATGCTCCAAATCGATGTCAGTCGCGATCCCGCGCGCGACGTGGTCATGTCGATCACCTGGGCGCTCTATGCGCTAGCGCTGCTCGCGCTCGGCACGGTTATCCGCAGCCGCGCTTTGCGCTGGACCAGTCTTGTGCTGATGATGACCACCATCGTCAAAGTGTTCCTGTACGACCTCGGCGAGCTACAGGATCTCTATCGCGTCGCCTCATTGCTCGGGCTGGCGTTCTCATTGATCCTGGTGTCGCTCGCCTATCAGCGCTTCGTCCTCGGCCGGCCGAGCACGGAGCCATCTACAGAGGAAGAATGAAAATCGCCTTTGTGCTGCCCGCGATGCTGCTCGGCGCGGCGAACTTTGCCGCAGCCGAGAGCTCGCTGCCTCGCATCTTCCCGCAGCAAGCGGAGGTGTACGCCACCGGCGCCGGGATGACGCGCCTCGAGCTGCCGCCGCCGGTGTTGTCGGCGTGCGAGCCGGATCTGTCCGACCTGCGCCTATTCGATCTCAGCGGCAAGGAGCTGCCTTTCGTACTCGATAGTGGCGGCAACAGTGCCGCGTCACCACCGCGCCACGAGTCGATCGCTCTGACAGTGGAAAGCCTCGACCGGCGGGAAGCTCCGGCTTTCGGTCAGGCGAGCGGCCGCCGCGAGGAATACCTTCTCGCTATCCCCGAAAAGCTCGACCAGGACGCGACCTGGCAGTTGCGGATCGAGTCCGATCGCCGTGATTTCGTGCGCGAGATCGCCGTCTTCGGCTTGCGTGCCGGCGGTGCCGCCGACCCGCTCGTCGACAATCAAGCGATCTTCGCTCTCGCCGCTCGCGGCCAGCGCCGAACCAGCGTCGCTCTTCCCGGCCTCGCGCACCGGCAGCTGGAAGTGGTGATCGAGGGCGAAGAGCCGAGCTTTCTCGAGCCGAAATTCTGGCTGGAGCGCGAGGTGCACGCGCCGGCGCCACCGGCTCTGCGGACCGAGCTGTCGATCACCGACCAGCGCACCGTCGGCGGGACCACCGAGCTCATGCTGGCCCGGCCGGGTGCGATCGTGCCCGACGCGCTGGTATTCGCCACATCGACACACTGGTTCGATCGCCTGGTCACGGTTTGGGAGCAGCGACCCGGCAGGCCCGAGCGGCGCCTCGGTGGCGGCCGCTTGCGGCGTGTGCCCGGTGGCGGCGAGGTCGAGCTGACGATCGGCGTCGCTCCCGCCGAAGGCGGCCAGCTGCGCGTCGAGATCGAGAACGGCGACAGTCCGGAGCTCGACAACCTGGTCATCGCAGCTGCGCTGCGCCGGCCAAGTTTGCTTTTCGTCCCGGCGGCGCTCGACGCCGAGGGCCGCGCCGGGCTCCTTCGCTTCGGCGGTGGTCAGGCGCGCCGGCCGGCCTACGACGTGGCCCGGTTGCTCGGACCGATCACCGCACCGACCGCGCCGGCGGGATCGACAGCGACCGATACGGCCGGCATCGCCAACGCCACGCTTGGTCCGATCGAGCCGAATCCCGACTGCGATCATGCGCCGGCGCTCGCCTTCGGCATGCATGCCGGGGCCGTCGTCGACACGCGACTCTATTCGCATCACCGCCGCATTGCCGCCAAGGCATCGCCGCAAGGTCTGACCCGGGTACCGCTCGAGCCCTACGACATCGCCGTCGCCCGCCCCGACCTTGCCGACCTGCGCATCGTCGATGGCGAACAACGGCAGTGGCCTTTTCTTGTCATCGCCGGTGCGATGGAGGTCGTTCCGCTGCAGGTGCAGGTGGAGTTGGAAGGGCGCGAGTCGCGCTATCTGCTGGTGCCGCCGTCGAGTCCCTTCGTGTTTTCGACGTTGACGCTGGCGAGCCCGGCAGCCCTGGTCGATCGGCCTTACCGGCTGTTGGCGGTGAACCAGCGGCAGGACGATCGGGTGCTCGCGCGCGGCCGGTTGCTGCGGCGGCCGGACCGAGACGAAGAGCTACGCATTTCGCTCGAAGCGACGCGCTGCGACGCTCTCGCCTTGGAGATCGACAACGGCGAGCAAGCGCCTTTGGCTCTGCGCGGTGCCAGCCTGGTCGCCGAGTTTCCTCACCTCTATCTGGTCGCGCCGGCGGGAGAGTACACGTTGTTGGTCGGCTATCCCGACGCCAGCCCACCCTCGTATGAAATCGAGCAAGCCCGTGCCGCGGTGCTCGCGGTGCGCAGCGGCGAAGCCGAGCGCCAGCCGCTGCGCAAGAATTCCGACTACTCCCAGAGCGCTCGCCTGGTGCACGGCAAAGCACCGCGTCAAATGATGCATCAAGTGGTCATCTGGACGGCGTTGGTGCTCGCGGTAGCCGTGCTCGGCGGCATCACGCTGAAGATGGTCCGCCGCGAAGCCTAGGCCCCGGGGGGAACCCTGCCAGATGTCGCAGCCCCAAGGTGTGCGCCCCCTTTCCCAAAGGGCTGAGGCTTTCGCCGGCGAAAGCCTCAGCGCCGCAGGCGCGGGGGATTGCTGCGAGCCCATCCCATCCCTCGTCAGCAATTTTGCGAACGGGGGCTCGCGCGACGAAGCCTTGGGCGGAGTTGTGAGGGGACCGGATCCGCCGCGCTCTTACCGAGCGCAGCTACGCGGTCTGCCGCCGCGCTCTTACCGAGCGCAGCTACGCGGTCTGCCGCCGCGCTCTACCGAGCGCAGCTACGCGGTCTGCCGCCGCGCTCTACCGAGCGCAGCTACGCGGTCTGCCGCCGCGCTCTACCGAGCGCAGCTACGCGGTCTGC